>MTBT01000316.1:0-11667 GCA_002282935.1 Microcystis sp. LSC13-02
GGGAGATGTATGTGGGGGGTGCAGGAGTAACAAAAGGTTATCTCAATCGTCCTGAATTAACAACAGAAAGGTTTATTCCTAGTCCTTTTGAAAATTCCAACAAATTGTATAAAACGGGAGACTTAGCGCGTTATTTACCTAAGGGAGAATTAGAATATTTAGGACGCATTGACAATCAAGTTAAGATTCGGGGTTTCCGTATCGAATTAGGAGAAATTGAAGCCTTACTCAACCAAAATCAGGCGGTACAGTCTTCTTGTGTGATTGTCCGTGAAGATAATCTAGGGGATAAACGCTTAGTTGCTTACGTTGTACCGCAACCCGAAATCAACCTGACAATTAACGAAATACGGCAATTTTTGCGAGCAAAATTACCTGATTATATGGTCCCAACGGCTTTTGTTTTTCTTGATACTTTCCCCTTAACTCCCAATGGCAAAATCGACCGCTGCACCTTACCTGCACCCGATTTACAGGGCCAAGGTGAATATATAGCTCCCCGTAACCCCATTGAAGAAAAAATGGCCCGGATTTGGGCCGAGGTACTGAAATTAGAACGAGTCAGTATTGAGGATAATTTCTTTGAATTAGGGGGACATTCTCTGTTGGCAACTCAAGTTATTTCTCGTTTACAGGAAGCTTTTGAAATTGCTTTACCCCTACGTTATCTCTTTGAATCCCCAACCATTGCTCAGTTAAGTGCGGTAATTTTAAAAGAACTGCAAACAGGTTTAGGGTTAAAGCTACCATCAATTGTACCCGTTAATCGAGAGGATGATATTCCCTTATCCTGGGCGCAAGAACGTCTCTGGTTTGTGAATCAATTAGAAGGAGAAAGTGGTGCTTATACTATTGATTTAACGATGCGTTTGCGCGGAAATCTCAATATTAAAGCCTTAGAAAAAGCTTTCCAAGCAATTATTCAACGCCATGAACCCCTACGGACTCAGTTTAAGCTCAAAGATAACAAACCAATACAAGCGATCGCCTCCAATGTCAACTTTACCTTACCCGTAGTACAAAGCCAGCCTCTGCAAGTAGAGCAACTGTTGATAGAAGCGGCCTCCGAACCCTTTGATTTAGCTAATGGTTCAGTATTACGAGTCAAATTATGGCAAGTAAAGACAGATGAATATGTCCTATTATTAGCCATTCATCATATCGCAGCCGATGGTTGGTCAGTAGGTGTTTTAATCGACGAATTATCAGCCTATTATCGAAGTTTCTGCACCGGGACAAAAGCAGATTTACCTGATTTATCAATACAGTATGCTGACTTTGCCGTGTGGCAGCGTCAATGGTTAACCAATGAAGTATTAGACCGTCAATTAAGCTACTGGAAGCAACAATTAACTGGGGTTCCCCTACTACACCAACTTCCCACAGACCGTCCCCGGCCAGCAATCCAAAGTTTTCGCGGTGGGACGGAGCGACTGCAACTAGATAGTCAACTAACGCAACAATTGAAAAAACTCAGTCAAGAGTCCGGTAGCACTCTCTTTATGACATTACTAGCGGGTTTTGCTGTGTTACTATCTCGTTATAGTCAACAAACAGATGTGGTAATTGGTTCACCAATTGCTAATCGTAACCGCACCGAAATTGAAGGGTTAATCGGCTTTTTTGTCAATACTTTAGTGTTAAGATTTGATTTATCTCAAGACCCGAACTTTGAGGATTTTCTCACGCAAGTCAGACAAACGACTCAAGACGCTTACGACCATCAAGATTTACCCTTCGAGATGTTAGTCGAAAAATTACAAATTGAGCGTCATTTAGATCGTAATCCTTTAACGCAGATAGTTTTTGCCCTTCAGAATGCTCCTAGTTCTCCCTGGGATTTACCCGGACTAAACATTGAGGAGATACCATCGGGACTTGATTCAGTCAGGGTTGACCTAGAAGTTTACCTGTGGGATGCACCGGAAGGATTGGGCGGTTTTTGCTCTTATAACAGGGATTTATTTGCTGCTGAAACTATTGTCAGTATGATGAATCATTTTAAGAATTTATTAGCGGCAATTGTGGAAAATCCCCAGCAATCAGTGGCCTTGCTTCCCTTATTAACTCCAGAGGAAAATTATCAACTATTAGAAGGGTGGAATGAGACAAAAGCTGATTACTCCTATAACAAGTGTATTCATCAATTGATCGAGGAACAAGCAGCGCGTACCCCTGATGCAGTAGCAGTAGTTTTTGAAAGTCAACAGTTGACTTATGCAGAATTAAATAGTCGGGCCAATCAACTAGCTCACTATTTACGCTCTTTAGGCGTAGAAACCGAGGTAATAGTCGGTTTATGTGTAGAGCGCTCTTTAGACATGATTGTGGCATTATTTGGCATCCTTAAAGCCGGTGCTGCCTATCTACCCCTTGACCCCGAATATCCTCAACAACGCTTACAATTTATGTTAGAGGATAGTCAAGTACCCTTATTACTAACCCAACATTCACTGATTGATAAACTCCCTAATCATCAAGCTAAAACTGTATTTTTAGCTGAAACTTGGGAAGAAATTAAACCAATGAACCGGGATAATTTGACAGAGAAAGTGACAGCTTCTAATTTAGCTAATGTGATTTATACTTCTGGTTCTACGGGTAAACCTAAAGGGGTGATGGTTGAACATCAGGGTTTGTGTAACCTTGCTCTAGCACAAATTGATACTTTTGCTGTGTCTTCTCAGAGTCGAGTGCTTCAATTTGCTTCTTTTAGTTTTGATGCCTGTATTTCAGAAGTTTTGATGGCTTTGGGAGCAGGCGCTACACTTTATTTGGCAAATAAAGACAATTTAATGCCCGGCCTACCCTTAATCAAGCAATTACGAGATAATAAGATTACTCATATTACTCTACCGCCATCAGCTTTAGCAGTGCTGCCGTGGGACAATCTTTCCTCTCTGCAAACTATTATTGTTGCAGGGGAAGCCTGTTCTCCTGAATTGGTGAAAAAATGGTCACAAGGACGAAATTTCTTTAATGGTTATGGCCCAACGGAGGGAAGTGTTTGTGCAACGATAGCTAAATGTACGCCGGTTGATGAAAAAATAACTATTGGTCGGCCAATTCCTTATGTCCAAGTTTATATTTTAGATTCTCATTTACAACCGGTTCCTATCGGTGTACCGGGGGAATTACACATCGGAGGAGCAGGGGTAGCCAGAGGTTATTTGAATCGTCCAGAATTGACACAAGAGAAATTTATTCCTAGTCCTTTTGAGGAGCAGGGTCTGATCCCCCCACCCCCCCTTAATAAGGGGGGCAATCAATGGTCAAAATTATACAAAACAGGAGATTTAGCTCGTTATTTACCTGATGGAAGAATTGAATATCTGGGACGAATTGACAATCAGGTTAAAGTAAGGGGTTTCCGTCTCGAATTAGGGGAAATTGAAGCAGTTTTGAGCCAACATCCCCTAGTACAAGAAGCGGTTGTGATAGCTCGCGCTGATCAGACAAGTGATCATGATCATGACCAGCTTAATACTAATTTAGTAGCCTACTTAGTTCCGGCTCTCAAGGATCAAGTATTGCCTGAACAGCTTGCTCAATGGCAGAGTGAATATGTTAGTGATTGGCAAAAAATTTACGAAGAATCCTACAGTAAACCCCAACCTCAAACCGAGGACCCCACTTTTAATATTAGTGGTTGGAATAGTAGTTATACTGGACAAGCTATTCCTGCAGCAGAAATGCGGGAATGGGTTGATCAGACGGTGAGCCGAATTTTAGGAAATCAACCACCGCAACGAGTATTAGAAATTGGTTGCGGAAGTGGATTATTGCTATTCCGTGTGGCGAAACATTGTCAGGAATATTGGGGAGCCGATTATTCCTCTGCTACCATTAATAACCTAGAACATTTATGTAGCACAATTGAGGGTTTAGAGGGCAAAGTAAAATTATTACACCGAACAGCCGATGATTTTACCGGTATTCCCCAAGCTACTTTTGATCGAGTAGTAATTAACTCTGTTGTTCAGTATTTCCCTAGTGTCGATTATCTATTACAAGTTATCGCAGGAGCAGTCAAGACGATTGCGGATCAGGGTCAAATTTTCTTAGGTGATATCCGTAGTTTGCCCTTACTAGAGCCTTACCACGCTGCGGTACAGTTAGCTCGCGCTGAAGCTAATAAACCCCTTGAACAATGGCAAAAACAGGTGAATCAAAGTGTAGCTACCGAAGAAGAATTGCTAATTGAACCTCAGTTCTTTATCGCTCTTAAACAACGTTTTCCGCGAATTTCTTGGGTAGAAATTGCACCGAAACGGGGTCAGGCTCAAAATGAGTTAACCCAATTCCGCTATGATGTTACTTTACATCTGGATACTGATGGGCAAAAAACGACAATTCCTTGGCTAAATTGGCAAAGAGATGGGTTTTCTTTAGGGCAACTACAAGATAAACTGAAACTGGAACAACCAGAATATTTAGGTATCAGGGATGTACCCAATCAACGATTACAAAAGGCGCTACAAATTTTAGACTGTTTAGAAAATCCTCCTGGGGTAACAACGGTGGGAGAATTGCGGCAATTGTTAGGAAAAAATACCGAGATAGGGATTAATCCTGAGCAAATGTGGCAACTGGGAGAACAGTTAGGTTACACTGTTCATCTCAGTTGGTGGGAAGGTAGTCAAGATGGTTCTTTCGATGTAGTTTTCTGTCGCCAGAATGCCATCTTAGAACCGATAATAAGTAAAGTTGATCAACAACCATACCCCAATTTTTGGGATGATGGGACGATTATTCCCAAATCCTGGACTGATTATACGAATAATCCCCTATACGGTAAATTAGTCCAGAAGTTGGTGCCACAGGTGCGGGAATTTGTCCAACAAAAGCTACCTAGTTATATGGTTCCCCAGGCTTTTGTTTTGCTTAATACCCTACCTTTGACTCCTAATGGTAAAGTAGATCGGCTGGCTTTGCCTACACCCGATACAGCTACACGCAATTTAGCTACGGGATTTCTAGCACCTCGTACCCCGATTGAAACTCAAATGTCTCAAATTTGGAGTGAAGTTTTGGGAGTCGAACGTATTGGAATTAAGGATAATTTCTTTGAATTGGGAGGACATTCTTTGTTAGCAACTCAGGTTATCTCTCGTTCCCGCGATCTTTTCTCGGTGGAATTGTCTTTACAAAATCTGCTGGAATACCCAACTATCGCTAATTTAGCCGAAATCATTGAAGTTCTTAGCGTTGCACCGGGAGAAACATCTATGACTGAAACCTTAGAAGATTATGAGGAAGGTGAACTATGAAAACAGTTGAATTTTTAGCTTATCTCAACAGTTTACAAATTAATCTATGGGTTGAAAATGATAAACTACGCTATCGTTCACCCCAAGGAGTAATGACCCCAGAATTATTGGGAAAGTTAAAAGAGAGGAAAGAGCAATTAATTGCTTTATTGCGCCAAAAAGCTGAGGATTTAAGTGAAGCAGAAGTTTATGATGTCGTCATTTGTGGCGGTGGATTAGCTGGTTTAACCTTAGCAAGACAGTTAAAACTGCAAAAGCCGAATATTTCTGTCATTGTTCTCGATAAAATAGCTCGTCCTTTACCAGAAGCCAGTTTTAAAGTGGGAGAGTCAACAGTTGAAGTGGGTGCTTTCTATTTAGCCAATACGCTTCAATTAACAGATTACCTTGAAAAGCAACATTTAGTTAAACTAGGATTGCGATATTTCTTTAACAATAGTGCTACTCATTTTCAAGATAGACCCGAACTAGGTTTATCAGAGTTTCATCTTCCTAATTCCTATCAAATTGATCGGGGTAAATTAGAAAATGATTTACGCGCCTTTAATCTCGAAGCAGGAGTAGAATTACGCGAAAATTGTTCAGTTAATGAGATTGAACTCGCCGTTGGGTTACAGCAACATCATAAAGTTGTTTATACTCAAGAAAAAGGAAATCATAAAAAAACTAAACTCATTCAAGCTAGATGGGTGGTTGATGCAATGAGTCGCCGTCGTTTTCTGCAAAAAAAATTAGGCTTAGATAAACCTAATAATGCTCAATTTGGTGCTGTTTGGTTTCGGATTGAGGGTCGCTTTGATATCAGCGATTTTGTCCCTAGTAGTGAAGAAAAATGGCATAATCGTGTTCCCAATAAAAACCGTTACTATTCTACCAATCATTTATGCGGTGAAGGTTACTGGGTTTGGACAATTCCTCTATCCACAGGTCATACCAGTATTGGTATTGTCGCTCGCCAAGATATTCATCCTTTAAAGAATTATTATAACTACGAACTGGCTTACCAATGGTTACAGAAAAATGAGCCGACTTTGGCTTTTCACTTAGCCGATAAAAAACCGGAAGACTTTAGGAAAATGCCCAAATATAGCTACTCATCTAAACAAGTATTTTCCTACAATCGTTGGGCTTGTGTCGGTGAAGCAGGGACATTTCCCGATCCTTTTTATTCTCCAGGTACCGATAATATTGGCTTTGGTAATTCCTTAACAACTCAGTTGATTACCCTTGATCTAGAAGGTAAACTGACGCAGGAAAAAGTCAAAGATGCAAATTGCTTTTATCTAAGCTATAGCGATGGAGTAACCTTGAATATTCAAAACGCCTACAATTGTCTGGGTAATGGCATGGTGATGGCAACAAAATTTATCTGGGATACGTTGTCAGGCTGGACATTTAGTGGTTTGATGATGTTTAATTCTATCTACCTTGACCAAGAATTTAGAACGAAAGTTCAACAGATCAATAGCAAATTTTTCCCCCTTTCCTATCGAATGCAGCAGTTATTTAAGGATTGGGCGAATCAATCTTTACATCGGGTTAATTTTGAATTTATTGACTATTTAGCAATTCCTTTTGTCGAGGAACTGCGATCACGAAATTTAAGATACAACCAAACCGAGTCAGAAATCATTGAAAACTATCTCAGTAGCTTAAAATTGTTAGAGGAGGTAGCTCAAGTTATGTTTCACCTAGCTCTAGAAGATACTATGCCAGAAATGTTACCAAAAGTTAGCTCTAATTCTTGGTTAAATGCCTGGGCAATTAGTCTAAATGCTAGTAAATGGGAATCTGATGGACTTTTTGCTCCTAAGAGTGAACCTCGTAATTTAGACCTAATTAAACAACAACTTTGGGAGGCAATTGGTAAGTGAAAGTAGGAGAATTTTTAGCCTATTTAAAGGGTTTAGACATTAAACTATGGCTGGAAGGCGAAAAACTTCGTTTTCAGGCTCCCAAAGGGGTTATGACCCCAGAAATTAAAGAAGAAATCGCTGCCCAAAAAACTGAAATTTTGGACTTTTTAAAGGCGGCAAAAATCCCAACTAATACTGTTGATTTAGAGATTATTCCCGTGTCACGGGATCAGGATTTACCCCTCTCTTTTGCTCAACAACGACTCTGGTTTCTGCAGCAACTTTCTCCCGATAGTCATTCCTATAATCTGTTGGAAGCTTTGCGGTTAGAAGGAAACCTCAATCTATTAGCTTTAGAACAAAGTCTCAGTGAACTGATTCGCCGTCACGAAATTTTAAGAACCACTTTTCCCATGGTAGAAGAGCAACCCATTCAGCGCATTGCTCCCCCTTCACCCGTCAGTTTACCCCTGGAAGATTTACAAGGTTTATCAAAGAATGAACAGACAGAACATCTGCAAGAAATAGCGATTGCTTTCTCCTTAAAACCCTTTAATCTAGCCAAGGAATCATTAGTCCAATTTAAGTTAATTAAACTGGGTTCTCAAGAGTATGTATTGCTGTTGAAGATGCACCATATTATTTACGATGGTTGGTCTTTGAGCATCTTCTTTGATGAATTATCTCAACTTTATGCGGCCTTTGTCCAGGGGTTGCCTTCCCCTCTCGCTAAATTATCGATTCAATACGCCGATTTTGCCGTATGGCAACGTCAATGGCTCACCGGTGAAGTCCTGGAACGTCAACTTAATTACTGGCAAAAACAGTTACAAGATGCACCTACTATTTTAGAATTGCCGACGGATTATCCCCGTCCCCCAATTCCTAGTTTCCGGGGTGATGGGCAGGTTTTTCGACTGAATCAAGACTTAACGCAACGCCTCAAACGGTTAAGTCAGGAGTCAGGAGCAACACTATTTATGACTTTACTGGCGGCTTTTTTTGTCCTAATTTCTCGTTATAGTGGTCAATTAGATGTTTTGGTGGGTTCTCCCATTGCTAATCGTAATAGTTCGGCAATTGAGAAATTAATGGGCTTTTTTGCCAATACTTTGGCTTTAAGGGGTGATATGTCGGGAAATCCGAGTTTTCTGGAGTTATTAGAACGAGTAAAGCAAACGACTTTATCAGCTTATGCCCATCAAGATTTGCCTTTTGAAATGTTAGTAGAAAAATTACAATTAAACCGAGATTTAAGTCATAATCCTTTGATACAGGTGATGTTCTCACTGCAAAATACTCCCCAATCTGAGGCAAGTTTATCTGGCTTAAAGATGGAGAGTTTGCCTTTATCTGTTGAGCTTAAAGCGCGATTTGATTTAGAGGTTAATTTTTGGGAGGTTGCTGATAGGTTAGAGGCGGTTTGGTGTTATAGTACGGATTTGTTCGCCGCTGGCACTATTAAGCAAATGGGGCAACATTTTCAGAATCTCTTAACTGCGATCGCAGATAATCCCAAAACGGGAATTTTTGAGTTACCGATGTTAAGTGATGAAGAACGTTATCAATTGTTATCATTGTGGAACGAAACTCAAACAGATTATCCCAATAACAAATGTATTCATCAGTTATTTGAAGAACAAGTAGAACGGACTCCTAATAATATAGCAGTGGTCTTTGACCATGAATCCTTAACCTATTCAGAATTAAATAATCGAGCTAATCAATTAGCTCATTACCTGCAAAAATTAGGAGTAAAACCTAAGGAATTAGTGGGGATTTGTCTAGAACGTTCTTTAGAGATGATTGTGGGATTATTAGCTATTCTTAAAGTCGGTGGAGCTTATGTTCCGATTGACCCAGATTATCCCCAAGAACGCATTAGCTTTATGCTCCAAGATACCCAGGTTAAAATACTGTTAACCTGCGAATCTTTACAGACTTCCTTGCCAAATCATCAGGCTATTGTTGTCTGTTTAGACAAAGATTGGCAACAAATTAATCAAGCAAGTCAGAAGAATCTTAACAGCGCGGTTTCTGCGGATAATTTAGCCTACGTTATTTATACTTCTGGTTCTACAGGTAAACCTAAAGGTGTTGAGGTTATTCATCGTAGCGTTAATCGTCTTTTGTTGGGCGTAAATTACGCACATCTAGATGCAACACAAAGATTTTTACAAATGGCTCCCATTGCTTTTGACGCTTCTACCTTTGAGATTTGGGGTGCTTTATTACATGGTGCGAGATGTGTGATTTTTACGGAAGATATTCCTACCGCTACAAGTTTAAGAAATGCAATAGACAAACATGGCATTACTATTTTATGGCTAACGGCTGCTTTGTTCAATACGATTATTGACAATAATTCCCAAGCTTTATCAGGAATTAAACAGCTACTAATTGGTGGAGAAGCACTTTCGGCTGCTCATGTTCATAAAGCACTGGAAACTTTGCCATTGACGCAAATTATTAATGGATATGGACCAACAGAAAGTACAACTTTTACCTGTTGCTATCCTATTCCTACACAACTAGAGGCAACAATAAAGTCAATTCCCATTGGTTGTCCAATCTCCAACACACAGGTTTACATTTTAGATAACTATCTCCAACCTGTCCCGATTGGTGTAGTCGGAGAATTACATATTGCTGGTGCAGGATTAGCCAAAGGTTATCTTAACCGTCCCGAATTAACCCAAGAGAAGTTTATCCCTAATCCTTTAAGTAATTACCCAGATTCTCGTCTCTATAAAACAGGAGATTTAGCGCGTTATTTACCCGATGGTAATATTGAATATGTAGGACGGATTGACAATCAAGTAAAAATTCGCGGCTTCCGCATTGAATTGGGAGAAATTGAGGCGGTACTTAGTCACAATGAGATGGTACAGTCTTCTTGTGTGATTGTTCGTGAAGATAATCCGGGGGAAAAACAGTTAGTTGCCTATATTGTGCCTAAGCTAGGAGTAAACCTAACAAGTGGCGATTTGCGTCAATTTCTTAGCCATAAATTGCCCGGTTACATGGTTCCGAGTGCCTTTGTGCTGCTGGAGTTTTTGCCTTTAACAGCTAACGGAAAAATTGATCGTCGTGCATTAAAAGCTCCTAGTAATACCAGTGATTCAGACAGATTTATTGAAGCGCGTAATCAGTTAGAATTAAACCTCGTGCAAATCTGGTCAAAAGTGCTAAAGATTGACAAAATTAGCGTGCATGATAACTTTTTTGACCTCGGTGGTCATTCCCTTTTAGCTCCTTATTTAATCACCCAAATTAAAGAACAGTTAGGCAAGGAAATTGCCGTAACCACACTGTTTCAAAACCCAACTATTGAACAGTTAGCGACCATTATCCAAACCGATTCAAATTCCTCTAACCAGTCTTGTTTGGTTCCCATTCAACCCCAGGGTTCAAAGCCACCTTTCTTCTGTGTTCCAGGCGCCGGGGGACGACCATTTTATTTTTACCATTTAGGACGTTATTTAGGAAAAGATCAACCTTTCTATAGTTTTGAAAATGATCTCTATCAACAGTTTGGAGAAATCACTCGTATTGAGGATATAGCCAGTATTTACCTTAAAGCCATGCAGGATTTACAACCCCAAGGACCCTACTTTTTGGGAGGACATTCCTACGGTGGTAATGTGGCTTTTGAAATCGCTCAACAGTTGGTTAATCAGGGTCAACAAGTGGCATTACTAGCAATCATTGATTCTTCAGCACCCACTTATAAAGACAAACAAATTTTGCTTGATTATATTAATTGGGATCATGTGCGATGGTTAGCTGAAGTCAGCAAAGGTATCGAAGTTTATTTAGATAAAACCATCGATATTTCCTATGAAACTCTTCAACTCTTAACAGTGGAGGAACAATTAAAATACGCCTTAAACTTTTTTAAACTGGCTAATATGCTTCCTCCCAATGCGGAAACTAGGCAGCTTGAAAAAATTGTCCAAGCCTATAAAACTAGCTGTTTATGTCTGATTGATTATCTCCCTAAACAGACTTATCCCGGTAAAATTACGATTATACGGGCCAGTGAGGAATTATCTGATGATCCAAATAAAGATTTAATAGCTGGAGATTGCGAGGATTCCTCTTTAGGCTGGAGTGAATTTTCTACAGAGCCAGTTGAGATTCATTTCGTCCTAGGAAATCATGTCTCGATTATGGTAGAACCCCATGTCCAGATTTTAGCCGAAGAGTTAAAAGTTTGCCTTGAGATTTGATACCAAACCCGTTTTTAAGACTATGATTAACTCCCAATCCAACTTGAAAAACCCAGTTATGAATTGTTTCTCCCCAATCTCCTCTATCTTTTAAACAGGATTTAATCTAAGAACTGACGATTTTCTACAAGTTGTGTGAACGGTAAGACTAATGTAGAATGCTGCAAGGCATCTGATTGCTAGACAGCCGATTTGTATTCTTTTGCCTTACCATGGATTTTATCGAAAATTTGGGTTAAAACCCCGTCCTTTGAGGACGGCTTTAAGCTAAAATGGAAAAAGCGATAACCAAGCTAAAAACTGAACCTT
>MTBT01000316.1:11716-18849 GCA_002282935.1 Microcystis sp. LSC13-02
CGGTGAAGCGTCAACCCCGTTCAGCGACCACCCTAAAAAAGTGGCGTGGTGAGGAATCGCCGTCCGTTTTACGGCGGCGAGGATGTCAAATGACTGAAATCCCGACCAACCAATCCAACTTAGTGATTTTAGGAGTCTCATCAATGACGGAAACTACTGAAACGGCCATTCCCAAGGATTTTCTGGGAATTAATCCCACAGAAATCAACAAAAAACTTATCTCCTGGGGAATTTCTCTGGATGAAGTTGTTCAAAAACTTGCTTCTCTGGGACTCCCCGGCATTATTTTCATTATTGCTATTGCCGCATCCAGCACTACTGCCTATCCTGCGATTTACGCACTTTTAGGGTTAGGCGGTCCGCTGGGACTAATTGGTGGACTTGGGGTCTTAGGCATCTCTACCATTATTGGCGACATTGTGACAGGTTATGGCATTGAGGCACTGCTTAAAACGGTCTATCTCAAACGTCGTGAAACAGAAACTCAAGAATATCTCATCAATGAGGTGGAAGGTTTACCAATTTCTCAAGTTCTAAAACTTAACCTGAAAAAGGCTATTGAAGTCGAAATTACCGCCGAAGAACCCGTTGCTCCCAAAGAAGTCGAAATTGCTGAAGAGTAGTTTTAACTTAACTAAGCACTTTCTCCCTCCTCTACCCGGCTGCCTCCACCGGCCAATTGACTTGTTTAGCAAACCCTAAATACAACAAAAAACCGCCATAAATCTTACTCCTGCTTGACTTATGGCGGTGGTTTATTTCTGTCTGAATTACTGAAAGCAATCTTTAAATTAATTAACTATCTTCCCAGTCAGAAGGCCATTTCCAAGTCCAAACGGGAGCCGGTTCAGAATCGGGGGGGGAATCGGGGGTCGGAGCCTCGTCTTGGTCCGCCGATAAAAAACGAGCAAAGAAGGGGATTGCTTTACTTTGTTCGCTATTAGGATAATTCATGGTCATTCCTAGTTTTGAGTGGCAGCTTTTTCAAGATAGCTGCGATTACCCTGTGATAGTAACATATATTGCCGTCTTACTCAAGTCAAATACTCACCTTACCCGCACTCCCATCGGTGACACTTATAGCGGTATTCAGAGTCATGAGGTACGACGATTTTCTTCCCTGTCCCCCGCTCCCCATTCCTAATTCAAAAGCGATAACTTCTGTCCCTCACCAGATATGATAATATAGATTGATGGTTATAGGTTAATTGATAAAAACTTTTTTTACCATTAAATTGGGCTGTTAGTTGAACCTCTAAGGGAAATTTATCGGTATCTAAGCAAAAAGCTGTGGCTCCTTTTTTTCTATCGCCTCAGCCACGCGGTCAATATCTAGTGCCTTAACAGGAGTTTGGCAAGCATTGCTATAACCCACTTCCCACTCTACTAAGCCCAATCGTGTTAAACTAATGTAGTTTTTTGCCGAAAGAGTTAAGTGAGTTTAAAAATGGATAAAAATGAATGGATTAGTAGATTCGACGATTTAATTTGTAGTCCTTCGATTCGAGAGTTTTATGGTGAAAGAGAGTTTTTTAATGTCGGTTATTGGCTCTCCCATACCCAAGATCAACAGGAAGCATCCTCCACTCTGATGGAGAAACTTTTAGAATTTATTCCCAACAAACAGGGAACAATTCTTGACATTGGCTGTGGTTTAGGAGCAACTACTCATTATCTTCTCAAATATTACCCATTGACAGCAATTGTAGGCATTAACATTTCTCCCACACAAATTGCCAGAAGTCTCTTGAATTTTCCCGAAGGTAAATTTCTGTTAATGGACGCAGTAGAGATGGATTTTGCCGATGATTCTTTTGAGCAAATTATTTGTGTAGAAGCGGCTTTTTATTTTAATACTAGACAGCAATTCCTACAAGAAGCTTGGCGAGTATTAAAGCCGGGGGGAACCTTAATTCTCTCAGATCTGAGTTTTGCCACAACAGAACTTTTAGGGGATTGGACAGTTCCCCAAGCAAACAGGGTCAAAGATATTGCAGAGTATCAAAATCTTTATCAACAGGCAGGGTTTAAAGATGTTCAATTTGTCGAGGTGACGGAGGAGTGCTGGTTCAGACATTTTCGCCATCTTAAATCTTGGTTAACAGAGGAATTGCAATCAGGAAAATTAGACGAAGAAACCTATAATTTAAACATTAAGGCTCTGGATAATTTGCTAAGTTCCTCGTCCATAACTTATTGGTTAGTTGCTGCCCAAAAGCCAGTCAATATGCTGTAATAGCTGTAAGTTTTTCTGAAATTTTTGGAGACAAAAAAATGTTTGATTCCTTATCGGGTAAAAAAGTCGTTATTATTGGTGCAAACTCCGGGATTGACCTAGCGATTGCCGAAAAATTGCTCTCCCTGGGGGCAAAAGTGGTGCTTTCCCATGCTTCTCAAGAGAAATTAGCTGCCGCTGTTGCCCTAATTTCCGGGGAGATTGAAGCCAAAACTGTTAATTTTTTAGAAGAAGATTCTGTTAATGCCTTTTTTGCAGAAATTGGCAACTTTGACCATTTAGTAGTCACCTCTCTCGGAGACAGAAATATGCCGCGAGCCTTATTAACCGAAATGACCGCAGAAACGGCCCGGGGAGGTATGGAGAAATTCTGGGGAACCTTTTTAGCAGTGCGTGGCTCCCTGAAAACTTTGGCCAAGGACGGTTCTATTACCCTGACATCAAGCGTCACTATCTTCAAATATTCCAAAATGGGCGGAATTTCCGTCATAGCCGCCGCTAATAGTGCCGTAGCAGTATTTGGACGCGCCCTCGCCCTAGAACTCGCTCCTGTTCGCGTTAACGTTGTTGCCCCCGGATTAATAGAAGATACAAGTATCTGGAGCAGTCAAAGTGATTCGGAACGCTCCGACCTGAGCAAATGGGCGGTTTCTGCTCTACCTGTCGAACATTTAGGGCAACCCGAAGAAGTCGCCCTAGCAGTATTGAGTTTGATTATCAACCCCTATATGACAGGTGTGGTTTTACCCGTGGACGGTGGAGTTACTCTTTAATCCCTAACGGGATTTCAACCCTCAACCCGGGAACGTGATGCTAAATCCTGTTTAAAAGGTCTAGGGGGGAGTGGGAAGTGGGTTTTTAAAGTTGCATTAAGGGTTAATCGTAGTACGCAAGTTCTATAGTATGCGATCGCTTGTTAGCTGCGCTCGATCATTGAAAATCTAACATAGAACTTGTAGATTTTTCTACCCATCCTAGCCGATTTTTTACGTTGTAAACTGCCAGTTTTACCATATTCATGGTCGCAGATATTCTGTAAGGATTTGCTGGCTTTTTAGGGTTAGGATCTATTCTAACGACATTTCCACTCCAAAGATCACTACCAGTTGCCCAGTCTAATCCAGCCAACAATGAAATTTTAGCACTATCAAAACTGTTGTTATTTTCATCGTAAATATCATACAACAAGTATCCTAATATTTCTAAGCCTACACTACGTCCTAAAATACAACTTGTCTGAAATTGAGTTAACTGATCAACGGTTAATTTATCTGTGCTATTCTCCGCTATTTCTCTAGTTTGAGAACACTCATGAAAAAACTGATTTAAACATTTAGATAAAGCCTCAGATGATTCTTCAACGCTTATCTCTGTTAAATCAGAACTAATGTCGTTATCAAATGCTAAACTTACTAATTTAGCCACATAGTTAAATGTATAAATAAGTTTCTTTTTTAACGAAGTTTGATCTTTGATAGCTTCTGTTTTACCAGCAAACATAGACACTTGATGGAGTAAATTTTTAGTAATACCCACCCGTCCTTCAAATTCCCCAAAGGAGAGAAGTAATGATTTATCTAAAGGCCTTGTTTGAGCCATATCTCTAAAATCAGTTTGGCATTGTCTAAAATCCCCTTCCAATACCAAAGTAATAGGAAAATCATTATCACCGATTAGTTCACCCTCAGAATTCGTAATCAATTCGTGAATAGCGCGTTTACGATGTTGACCATCTGTAATATCTAATTTGATTCCACGTCCGATTATAACCAAGCATAGCCCACGAGCAAGATCGATCAGCTTAATTTTTTCTGGATCAACATTAGCTGTTAGAGTTCCTAAAATCCATGGTTTATCTTGTTTAATCCGCTTAAGGATATATTCTTTAACTTCCTCTGTATGTCCTTGAACCTCTGGGCGATTTTTTCCTGAATCGGGATCGTTCCCTGTAGATGGCTTTGCTTGGAGCAAGGTTGGTAAATCATGAGCGGGAACGTTTATTTGAACCATTTTTCGTTTTCCTTGTTGGAAAACTAGCCCAAGATAGCATTTCTCTCTGTAATGCTCAGAAAAGTAGTATTCCAGTACCTGATTCAGTTGTTGAGTCAAATCTGAAGAATGAGGTGCAATATCAGACATAATAGAAAAAAACACCAAAAAACACTCAATAATCATATATTATAGCAGTTATCTTAATGATGAGGCACGAAGTTTTCGTTTTGGGGAATAGGGAACGCCAGAATAGGGAACAAGGAACAGCAGCTGATCGCCCAAGGATGATGCCAAATCCCGTCATACTTCATCTTTAGGCGAAACTCTGTAGTCATCCTTGAGACACTCAGTATCGAGAGAAATACGGACTTTTTATGACAGATACCCTCAAATCAGATAAGTCGCCTATCCGTACTATTGCGGAGTTTGTCGAGGATTTAAATTATTTAACTCAAGAAATACAGGAATTATACTGTGCAGATACTATTCCTTGGGTTGTGGGAGTATCATGGGGAAAAGATAGTACAAGTATATTGCAGTTGATCTGGAATGCGATCGCTGCCTTACCATTAGAGAAGCGACACAAAACCATTCATGTCATCACTACCGATACTTTTGTTGAAAACCCAATTGTTTCTACTTGGGTACGCAGATGTATTAGACAGCTTACAGAAGCGGCAAAACAGCAACAAATGCCTGTTAAATCGCATCTACTGCATCCTGAAGTTGACGCTACTTTCTGGGTTTGTTTGATAGGAAAAGGATATCCTGCTCCAAGGCACGGCTTTCGTTGGTGTACTGATCGCATGAAAATTCAGCCTGTCAATAACTTTATTCGCAATTTAGTCAGAGTTCATTGTGAAACTATTGTTGTGCTAGGAATTAGGAAGGCTGAAAGTCAAGCGCGAGCAATCACCATGAAAAAACATGAAATAGGTAGAGTTCGTGACAGATTAAGCCCCAATGGACGTTTAATCAACTCTTTGATTTATACTCCCATAGAAGATTGGCGTACTGATGAAGTATGGATGTACTTAATGCAGTGGGAAAATCCCTGGGGAGGAGATAACAAAGAATTATTAGCAATGTATCGAGGAGCGACTGCGGATAATGAATGTCCCCTAGTGGTAGATACTTCCACTCCTAGCTGTGGAGATTCGCGCTTTGGTTGTTGGGTGTGTACGTTGGTGAATAAAGATAAATCGATGGAGGCAATGATACAGAATGACGAAGAAAAAGAATGGTTACAACCACTTTTAGAGCTTCGCAACGAATTAGACTTAAAAAACGACAGAGAAAGGCGAGATTTTCGCCGTATTTATGGCAAGGTTGAACTTTTTGGTTCAGACAAGATCGAACCCATACCGGGCCCTTATACTAAACAATGGCGAGAATATTGGCTAAGACGGGTATTAGAGGCTCAGGAGAGCGTGCGTACTAATGCACCGGAGGACATGAAAGATATTACCCTAATTACCACGGAGGAACTCAGCGAAATTCGCCGGATTTGGAGGGAAGAAAAGCACGAATTTGATGACCAATTACCGAAGATTTATAAACAAGTGACTGGAGAAACTTTTCAAGACCCGCGACCGGGAGCGGATAATAATCTTTTGGGGAGTGAAGAATGGGATATACTCGCGGATATCTGTGCCGAGGATTCCATGCACCTAGAATTATTGGCTAAACTGATCGATACGGAACGTCAATATTTTCTCAAAATCTCTCGCAAGGGTATTTACAAAGATCTAGAAAAATGCTTTGAATCTAGTTCTCGTAGTAAAGAGGAAGCGATCGAAAATGCCCGTTATGTCTATGATCTAAAGAATGCCGCTCAAAGTGGCAATATTGCTCAGGTGAAAGAACAACTAAAAGAGAGTTTTAGTGAACCGGAAAAAGACCCGCAAAAACAGTTAACTTGGGCCAGCATGAAATTCCCTACAACCGATGAGGAGGAGGAATAACGGGTTTATGTAAACTGGCGATCGAGTTGACAATCAATAAAATTACTGTTTCCCGACGACGCGATGAAACCCTACCAAAAAATTCCTATTCGTGAATGCGGGGAACCCCTAGTACCTATACCCGCAGATAAGTTTGTTATACCTTCTCCCCATGCTTACGAGAAATTAGGGGCTAATTATCGGGGTAAATCTCCCTATTTTTTGCGACAAGGGGTGTTAAATGCTCTGATTGAGGCTCAAAACCGTCTGCAAGTCTATCAACCTGGTTGGCAAATTTTGATTTTTGATGCCTATCGACCAGTGGAAGTGCAACAATTTATGGTCGATTACAGTTTTCAGACTCTCCTAGACACAAGAGGATTAGCCAAAGAGAAACTATCGGAGGCAGAAAGTCAAGGGATTTTAACAGAAGTTTACACTATTTGGGCGGTTCCCAGCGATAATGCCGCCACCCCGCCTCCCCATAGTACCGGAGCGGCGATCGATATTACCCTAGTTGACGAGAAGGGACAAGCCATCGACATGGGGGGAGAAATCGATGAGATCGGAGAGCGATCGCATCCCGATTATTATATCGCCGCAAAAAGCCCGCAAGAACAGAGTTATCATCAAAAACGAGTTTTATTGGCTAAAGTGATGGAGGAGGCGGGATTTAGCCGACATAAGGGGGAATGGTGGCATTTTTCCCTAGGGGATCAGATGTGGGCCTGGTCGCTCGATCGAGCCTACGCCATCTATGGCAGAGTGGAGGATTAAGTAGGGTTTGCGGCAAAAAGTTTCTTGTGGGGACAGGGTGTGGGGTGTGGGGTGTGGGGTGTAGGTTTTTACCGATTCTCATCTGGTCAATTACCTAGGGTCTGCTGAATAATGGTAAAACCCTTTTAAAATAAAGCTTTTGACCTGTTAAAGTCCGATGTTAGTGCAAGAAAATAGGATTGGGA
>MTBT01000317.1:0-9006 GCA_002282935.1 Microcystis sp. LSC13-02
CCCTGATCACTCCCAGTCCGGTACTTTTTGATTGACAAAAAGTCTAAAAGTCTTACCCAACAAGGTTTTTAGATTTATTCAGCAAACCCTAATTACACATCTCAAGGGAAATTAATTTGGCACGACTACTTAACGAATTATTGCGATCGCTTACCATTGACTAATTTTCAGCGATAATCTAAAGTCAGAGTCCATCGGGAGATAAGATCATGAACTTTCGTCTAGTTCTATTTTCAGGCCTAGTGACGGCTTTAGTCGGGGCAGGTATCGGTTATGGCATTAGCCGCATTGAACGCAATCCCAGCCAAGTCAACTATAAAAATCCCTATATCTATCAAATCATCTATGGACGTTATTTTGCCGGTGCTGGGGCAACCCTGGGCTTCTGTGTGGGCGCGGGTTTGCAAATGGTCAAAGAACTCAAAGAAGCCAGAGATAGAGAAATGGGCATCCTAGATGATGGGTCAAAATTCTAGTCTTTTGGGGCTAATTCCTCAAGAATGATGAATTGAACGTGATTAATCGCTAAATCGCCGATGGGAACTTGGATTTTTAACACCGGCTGTCCTTCACTGAGCATTCGTTCAAAGGGGATATCTTTGGCAATTTCCGTGTGATACCAAGCTAAACCCATAAAGAAACGATTGGGATAGGGACCACCTTCAAAGATATCATCGGGATTGGACTCCATGGGAACCCAACCGATAGAGGGGAGATAAAATTCCATCCAGACGTGATTGTAATCTGGTTCGAGGGGTAAATTACGTTCGAGGGGATGGGGTGGGCATTTATAACGTCCTACCGTACGACAGGCAATACCATTGAGACGACACAAAGCCAATAATAAACCCACATATTCGCCACAGGAACCCACTCCGCGCCGCAGGGCAATATCGGGGGTGTCGATGTTGGGTTTGATGCCGTAGGAAAGCTGATCATAGACGTAGTTACGAATACTATAAACTTTTCTGAGTAGATTGGTTTCCCGACCGATCGCTTCTTTGGCAGCATTGAGGATAATTTCTGTATTCATAGCCAGATCATCATTATCGATCAAATAGCGATCGGGAAAATCGGCGGGTAAGGGGGGTAAATCTTCGCAATCTTTGGGAGTAATTTGGTATTTAATTCCCCACACTTCTAAGACCACTTTCCAACCAAAAATATGACGTTGTTTGGCGGTTATTTGCTTGAACTTAAATACTGCCACCCGCTGCCCGTCTTGAATTTCTTCAATAAAAGGCAATCCCACCGCTTCGACGCTGCGAATTTTTTGCCGCGGTGTTTCTAGGGGTAAAGCGATGCGCCATTCCACATCTTTTAGTTCGATATTATAGAGAGGTTCCAATTCCTCGACGTAGGATAATTCAATCAGATAACCGTTAGAAAGGGTGTATTTTTTAGCGGGATCGTAGTGAAAATATAGAGGATGGACAAAAGTACGCGGACGATAACTAAGTTCGTAAACCTGTTCGGAATTGGGATTATCGCGGATAAAGGGTTCTTGGAAAGCATAGGCCACATATAAGATATCCTTGCCACTGTTCGCATCGTTATAAAAAGCTAGTCCCGTCGGCGATTCAAAAGGAGTTATCATGCTAAAAAGCTGTTCTCCCGTGGCGCGATCAAGACAGTAAACCGTTTGTTCTAGGGTATCCGTTAACCAAAGTTCTTCCCCGCGAATGGTGATATTTTCGATGCCGATACCCGGCGCGTACAAACGAGTAATTTCCTGTCCCGATTGGCGATCAAATATAAAGATTTGTCCAGAACGTTGACAAGTGACATAAATTGTGTTAGCAGTTACGGCGACTCCGTTAGCGGTGTAGGGAAGACGGGTAAAAAATTTCGGGGTAAAATCTTCGAGAGTGCAGCAGTAGAGATTTTCGCGAGTCGTAAACCAGAGGTTATTTTGATCATCGATTGCCAATCCCGTCGTCCCGACGAATTCTTGCCAGCGATGGGAATTAAGTACGGTTGTATGACCGGTATCGAGGGCAATTTGGTATAAATAGCCGTTTTTTGCGTCGATAGCGATTAATTTGTCATCTTGAAATACAATTCCGTGCAGGGCCGTGGCGCTAATCGGACGAATTGTTTGACGATGGGAGGGAAGACTGGCAGGATCGAAAATCATAGGAGGAAGCGAAAAGGGAGAGCGTTTTTAAGTGAATAAAACAGCAATTCTTCCCACGATAGCAAATTTTATCGCCCTTGAATGCTCGTAATGAACTCCAATTCCGAAAAAAATGTCAAGAATTGTCACTTATAGTCCCTCTCATACCCTTGTACCTACCTACGAGTGTTTCAATCGTTGCAGTTATTGTAATTTTCGCAGGGATTTAGGCACTGATGGCTGGTTAAGTCTAGACAAGGCCAAAGAGATTTTAACTGCTTTGCAGGGTTCGGAAATTACGGAAATTTTAATTCTTAGCGGGGAAGTTCATCCTTTAGCAGCCAATCGAGAGTTATGGTTTCGCCATATTTATAATTTAGGAGAATTGGCTTTAAATATGGGTTTTTATCCCCATACCAATGCGGGGATTTTAACTTTTGCCGAGATGGAAAAACTGAAAAATGTCAATCTATCTATGGGCATAATGTTAGAACAAATGACGGTGACTTTATTAAATACTGTCCATCGTCATGCCCCCAGTAAAGTGCCATCCCTGCGCTTAGAGCAGTTACAATGGGCGGGAGAATTAGGAATTCCTTTTACCACGGGGTTATTATTAGGAATTGGTGAAACAGAATGCGATCGCTTAGTAACCTTAGAAACTATTGCCACTATTCATCAACGTTGGGGACATATTCAAGAAGTGATCCTACAACCCTACAATCCGGGCAAAAGAGAACGGTGGCAAAATAATCCTTTTGAACTGCAAAAATTACCCGATCTGGTTAGGCAAGCTAGGGAAATTTTGCCCCCAGATATTGTCATTCAAATTCCCCCGAATTTAGTACCCGATCCTCTTTTTCTCTTGGATTGTTTAGCGGCAGGAGCGCGGGATTTAGGCGGTATTGGCATTATCGATGAAGTTAATCCCGATTACCTCCATTTACACCCCGATAAATTAAAGGAATTTTTAGCAATTTATGGCTGGGAATTAAAAGCGCGCCTACCGGTTTATCAGTAATCAGTGATCAGTAATCAGTAAACAGTAAACAGTAATCAGTGATCAGTAATCAGTAATCAGTAAACAGTAATCAGTAATCAGTAATCAGTAATCAGCTTCTGAAGGCAAGAGGCAACAGGCAAGAGGCAAAAGGGGTAATAAATAATCAGTCTTTAATAACCAGATTTAGTATAATTTAAGAGTTACTGATAATTGCCGATTGTCGGTATTTCTGCAAATGTGAGATATAGCCAATGAAAGCTAACAGCTGATGGTTGAGTGCTTCCTTTTTCCTTGTTGACTATAAACCTCTTGCATAATTAATTTTTGAGGGTTCAAAAACGGCAAAAATAAGGATTAAATTGCATAAAATATGTAAATAGGGTCTGCTGAATAAATCTAAAAACCTTGTTGGATAATATTTTTAGGCTTTTTTGAAATCAAAAAGTGCCAGCGATTGGGGTGATTGGGAGGAAAATTAGGTAATTGACTCCCTGAAAATTGGTAAAACCCCTCAGCAGACCCTAAATAGACCATTTAATTGATTATTATTCATTCTTAATTCTCCCGACGACCGGCTCCTAACCCTAACAACAATTTTTGATTTTTACCAGAGGTCTTATGATTCCCTCAAACGAGCGCTACTGGCTCAAAAATGCTCATATTCCCGTTTCCATCCTAGAAAATGAGAGTTTTTCTCCCCAAACCGCCGAGGGATTAACCTTAGTTAATCTAGAAATTAATGACGGTTACATTAATCGCATCACCTCCACAATCCCCCCCGAAGACAATATTCCCGTTATTGACCTCAAAAAAAAGATTATTTTTCCTTGCTTTGTCGATATGCACACCCATCTCGATAAAGGTCATAGTTGGCATCGTTGTCCTAACCATGATGGCACTTTTGACAGCGCCTTAAAAATGGCCTTAGAGGATTCTCGACGGGAGTGGCGCTTAGAGGATGTGTATCGTCGCATGGAATTCGGCGTTAAATGCAGTTATGCCCACGGAACAGCCGCTATTCGCACTCATATCGACTCTTTTGGTCAACAGGCACAGATTAGCTTAACCGCTTTGGGAGAATTGCAACGACAATGGGCCGGTAAAATCACCCTGCAAGCGGTTTCTCTAGTTTCCCTTGACTACTATCAAACCTCCGAGGGAGCGGCCTTAGCCGATAAAATTGCCGAATTTGGGGGCATATTAGGGGGAGTAGCCTACACAAATGCCGATTTACAGGCACAAATTGATATTACCTTCAAATTAGCCCAAGAAAGGGGTTTAAATCTCGATTTTCATCTGGATGAAAACGGCGATCCCGATTCTACCTGTTTAGCAGCGATCGCTCGTACTGCCATCAAAGAGCAATTTGACGGACAAATCATCTGTGGTCACTGTTGCAGTTTAGCGGTACAATCCCCTGAAATAATCCAAGAAACCCTAAATTTAGTCAAAAATGCGGGCATTGCTATCGTTAGCTTGCCGATGTGCAATCTCTACCTACAGGATCGTCAAGAGGAAAAAACCCCTTTTTGGCGCGGGACAACTAAGGTAAAAGAGATGAAAAAAGCGGGAATTCCAGTTGCTTTTGCCAGCGATAACTGTCGCGATCCCTTTTATGGTTTTGGGGATCACGATGGTTTAGAAGTCTTTACCCAAGCGGTGCGGATTGCCCATCTCGATGCACCCTACGCTGACTGGGTAAATAGTGTCACCCTCACCCCAGCAAATCTGCTCGGATTGCCCCATTTAGGGCGCATTAAGACGGGTCTAGAGGCAAATTTGTTAATTTTCAAGGCTCGCTACTTTAGCGAGCTATTATCGCGACCACAGTGGGATCGCCTCGTGATTCGACGCGGGTTGAGCATCGATACTACTCTCCCCGATTACCAAGAGTTAGATGATTTAGTTCTGGGAATTGATGAACTCCTGTAAGGGTTTGACAAAAACCACCGATTCTAGGTTGATAGCACCGTAAATATGGGGAAAGGTCTCTTTTTCTAGCTCTAAAGTGGCATTTTCTGGGTTAGGATGTTGGGGCTGCTCCCATTTGACCGGGGACTGCAATTGTTCGAGAGAAATGGCTAAAACCAGCAAATCTGGCTGATTTTGATAAAAAGCGGCCACAACTTTCGGAATTTGTTCTAAGGTGGAGCAATGGATAAATCCCTCATTTTTTAGGGAATAAGCCCGATATTCCCCCATTTCACGAGCTATTTGCCAACCTCTTTCTGTAGTGATGTGATAGATCATCGGTTCGCCTCCTACTGTCACTTTATCCCTAATTTTAGGATATAGCCTGAAGCTGTCAGCGGCCCTCAATTCTCTTAAACTAGGGGTCAGGGAATAAAGACAAGAAATTTGTCCGACCACTGACCAGAAAAAAATGGCCGATAATGGCCTCAAAATCTCTTGATAGTCTCCTTTTACCTGATATTAACCATCTACCCTTAAAATGAGCTTACCGACCCAGTAACTGCAAAAATCTATGCTAGATAAAATATTTACTCCCAATCCCTACGCTGAACAACCTGCTCCTCTGCGTCCTCGCAAGGGAGTAATTATCGGTGTCGGTCAGGTGGGGATGGCCTGCGCTTACTCGATGTTAATTCAAGACTGTTTTGATGAATTAATTCTGCAAGATATCGCCACGGATAAAGTCGAAGGGGAAGTGATGGATTTAAGTCACGGAATGCCTTTTATTGAACCCACAGACTTGAAAATGGGAACCGTGGCCGATGTGGGACAAAATGCCGATGTGGTGATTATTACTGCTGGGGCTGCCCAAAAAGAGGGAGAAACCCGATTACATCTCCTTGAGCGAAATGTGGCGATTTTTCGCCATATTCTTGAGGATGTGGCTGTTTACTGCCCCAGTGCTTTAATTTTGGTGGTGAGTAATCCCGTCGATATCATGACCTATGTTACCTTGAAAATCACCAATTTTCCGCCTTCTAGGGTGATTGGTTCGGGTACGGTGCTAGATTCTGGCCGTTTACGCTCTCTTTTATCCACCAAACTCCATGTAGATGCGCGTAACGTCCACGCTTATATTATCGGTGAACACGGGGATAGTGAGCTTGCGGTCTGGAGTTCGGCTAATATCGGAGGAGCAAGGTTATTAGAAGGAGATTGGCAGGATTTAAGCGCGGCCAACCAAGAAAGCTTAACAGAAATTTTTCTTCAGGTTAAAAACGCCGCCTATGAAATTATCAAACGCAAGGGTTATACTAGCTATGCGATCGGTTTAGCTACCACGGATATCGTTAAAGCGATTTTACGTTCCCAAGAAAGAATTCTGACTATTAGCACTCTCCTCGATGGTCAATACGGTCTCAAAGATGTGTGTTTAAGTATTCCCTCGGTGGTTAACGAGAAAGGAGTGATAAAAACTCTGAATCTTGCTCTCAGTCCCAGAGAAACCCAACAGTTACATAATTCGGCCAAAATCATGCGCGATTTAATCGATCAACTCAAAATTTAACTTAGGGTTGGCTGAATAAATATAAAAACCTTGTTGGCTAAGATTTTTAGATTTTTTTGCCCTGAAAAAGTGCCAGACATAATAGCGATCGAGGGGAAAATTTTGGCACTTTTTCCCCGAAAATTAGGTAATTGTGGGGTGGACTAAGCAATTAGTGCTAGACTTCCCGAAAAGTCTATTTTATTTCAGCTTGTTGTTAGGAATCTAATTAAAAGAGGTTGTTTAATCTGGCTAATACGCTTTTGGTTATGATACGCAGAAAAGTTCTGGCGATGGTGCTAAAATGGGTTAATATGCCGAAAGTTGACCCACATCGTTACTCTCAAAAGTGTTATGGAGAAAGTTTCTGTATAATCGATATTTGGCCTGCTCACCCTTTGGTGATGCCAGTTCTGTCCACTTCTGAATAGGTATAGGTATTGGAATTGATTTGAATTAACTTTTGTAGCAGTCGAGGTTCTAAGCTTTCATGGGGCAATCTTCAAGCAATCGGGAGTTTTGATGGCTAAAGCGCAAATGATTGATCATCTTAAGAAGACGTGTCAGAAGACCTTGAAGCTGTTAGAACAGTTAGGACCAATATCAAATCTAGCTGTTTTAATTGCCGCTATTACTTACTTACGGGGAGCAAAAACAGCGTAACTCCGACGTTACTCAAGCGTGGACAGTTATTACTGCCGCTTACGAGCAAAAAGGTAGCGGAGGACGAATTCAAGCCCTTGAGTTATTAAATGCCTCTCCAGGCATTCCAGGACGGCACAGATTTCCTTGGTTCTGGTTGACATGGAACCCTGAGAGTTTACAAGGCTTAGAAGCTCCGAACGCTTTTTTGCAAAATATTCAATTGCCTAATGCAGATCTCTGGCAAGCAAATCTCAAAAATGCCAACTTACGAGGGGCAAATCTTCAAAACTCTAGTCTGGAGCGAGCGAATCTTCAAAAATCTATCCTAGCAGCAGCGCATCTTCAAGGTTCTAGGTTACGTATTGCTAATCTTGCGGGAGCTGATTTGTTTAGAGCAAACTTGAGGGGTGCAAACTTGAGGGGTGCAAACCTCCATAGTGCTGGCTTGGTTGAAGCCAATCTTCAATCTTCTGACTTAGCCGGAGCAAAACTTCAAATGGCAACACTACACAGAGCTAATCTGCAAGATGCGAAATACACTGATGCAAGCACTTCACCCAAGTTGTGTGAAAGCTTATCCTTGAGTTACCCTTGCCCCACTGGTTTTCCAGAAGGATTTAATCCTGAATCAAGAGGTATGGTTAAAATAAATTGAATTGCGATCGCCGCTCTGGTAGTACGCCGCTCTGGTAGTTAATGAAATGTAACGCACCTCTTTTTTCTCTAGCCGTAGTACCATGCTCATTCATTGAAGCAAGTGATTGTAAGCTAACGGGGTTTTTTGATTTTTGAAAAGGCGATCGTTAGTTACCGTCCTGACTTAAAAAATAGCCAACTGCACGCTGAAGCTGTTCCATCCCTTGTTGCAGTTGGTCAATACGAGCCTTAGATTCCTCCATTTGTTGAGCAGTAGCTTCCACAAACCGATCAATACGCCGATTCGTTGCCTCACTGATTTCTGCTAATCTGTCAATATTGCTTTCTATTCGCTCTATTCGCTGCTGACTTGCCTCTAGACTGGCTTCAATACGGTCTAACCGAGAACTTTGCCACCACATTTAGTTAACACCTTGAAAATAAGCGATTATTGTCCTCAGTTTAGCAAATCTTTAGACAAATTAATCTCTTTTCATAGGGCGATCGCTTGAGGTGAAACTGCGATCGCTGGTTGCTTAGTTAATGAAATGTAACGCACCTCTTTTTTCTCTAGTCAAACTATTAGAGCCAGTCTTAGGTTAGGTTGCCGAAAAAACATCTAGCCTACGATTCCTCTAGCCACTGGATTGCGTGATCAAGTCAAGTCTGTCCCTTACTAAAATAGAATCAGCGATTTCCCTAAGGGACCTAATTCCATGACGATTATCACTCTTTCACGTTATGTCACCAGAAACAATGAGATTTTAGGTGGAGAGCCAATTATTGAAGGCACTCGCACATCTATTCGCGCAATCGTAGGTCTGTGGCGATTAGGTGTGATGCCAGAGGAAATTCCAACTCATTTACCTCATTTGACCTTAGCACAAGTGTTCGATGCCTTGAGTTTTTATTTGGATCATCAAGTTCCGCCAAATACACCTGTTCAAATTTCTCTAACAAGGTCTCAAACGCTCTTCTATTGAGTCCTGTGGTCGCTCTCAAGAGTCTATCTTGATTCAATATTCTGCCAATGTTCAGCATTCAAGGAGATATCCAATCATCGAAAATTTTGGGTGGGAAACCCCGCCGTTCTAGGTTGGCTTTACGTTAGAATTAAAAAGACCGTCTCGAAAACCAAGTGGGCGG
>MTBT01000317.1:9056-15077 GCA_002282935.1 Microcystis sp. LSC13-02
TTTAACCGTGGTATGCAACGGTGGTTGAAGCAGAAACTTAAATCGTGAGGTTTAGGAATCGCCGCACTTTTAGGGCGGCGAGGATGTCAATGTTTCTTCCCCATTATGCCAATATTCCGCATAATACAAATATACATCTGGCAGTTTCTGTCAATAGCAATTATACCTCAACATCTAGGCTAACTCAAGGCGGTGGGCTGATTTGCTCACACTTTACATTGCCTAAAATGGTAGCACTTCCCACCAATGGGGACGTTTTCCCGCTTACCAGCTAAATTGAGAATATCAGGGGCATTTATGCCTAAAGGGAGAGAAAATGTATTAGGCTAAAAACTAAACTATTTTGGCAAGATTTCTTTGAAGACCTCCTCAGCCTACTTATTGGTTTTCCACGGTAGTCGCGATCCGCGTCCAGCCATGGCGGTGACACGATTAGCAGCCTTAGTTCAAGAAAAAATTAGTCAACCCACCGAAAGATTAGGGAGTAAATCGGAGTTTAGCCCATCTCTAGCGGTTCTAGAAGCAGATAATCGGGTATTAGTAGGGACTGCCGCCCTAGAATTAGTGATAACACCTCTCCATCAACAAATAGAAGCTTTTGCCCAACAAGCACAAAGCCAAGGATGTAGCCGGTTGCAGATTATCCCCCTGTTTCTCCTGTCGGGGGTTCACGTTAAAGAAGATATTCCCGCGGCCGTGGCCAAAGTGCGATCGCCAATTGAGCTAGAGTTAAAGCCCCATTTAGGCAGTTATCAGGGCATAAAATCGCTGTTATCGCGACAATTTGCTGATTTAAGCCCCCAAGACCGCATTTTACTGTCCCACGGTAGTCGTCGCCCCGGTGGTAATCGGGAGGTGGAAAATCTAGCGGCGTTTTTTGGGGCAATTACAGCTTATTGGTCGATAGAACCGCGTTTATCCCAACAAATCGAGAGTTTAATCGCTCAAGGTAGCCAAACAATTGCTATACTGCCCTATTTCCTCTTTGCTGGTGGAATTACCGCCGCGATCGAAGCCCAAGTTTTTGAATTATCACAAAAGCATCCAAATGTCAATATATCTTTAGGTAAATCTTTGGGGGCGACGGGGGAATTAGCCGAGATTATTGTGGAGGAAGGATGGGGATGAAGCGAGCAGCGATCGCTTTGGGCGGTAATTTAGGGGATTCAGGGACAATTTTAGGGCAAGCTTTAGGGGAATTAGAGCGAGTCAAAGGAATTAAACTAGAAGCTCATTCCCAATGGTATCAAACCACAGCCGTGGGTCCTCCTCAGCCTGACTATCTCAACGGTTGCGCCATTGTACAAGTGGATTTATCGCCCTTAGATTTACTGCATAAATTATTAGAAATCGAGCAGTTATTCGGGAGAGTCCGACGGGAAAGATGGGGACCGCGTACCCTCGATTTAGACTTAATATTTTATGATGACCTGATCTTAGAAACGCCCGAATTACAGATACCCCATCCCCGCTGCCGAGAACGCGCCTTCGTGCTGCTTCCCCTGGCAGAAATTGCCCCCGATTGGCGAGATCCGGTCACTGGAAAAACTATCCTTCAGCTATTGGGGCAATTGGGATTGGCGGAGTAGGATGTTAGGTGTTAGGGTTTTAGTTGAAAACTTCGCTAATTTCTTTTCACTGATCACTGAAAAGTCTTCCCCTAAACCCAAATAAGCGCGTCTCAGTTACCGCCCCGAAACTCTACAATAAAGGCAGCAGCATCAATAAACAGTAAAGAAAATCAACCGTGACCAAGACCCCATCGCTCGAGGAAACTCATTACAATCAGGCTAAGGCTAGTTTACAACAGGCCTTAACTTGGTATGCCAGTTTTCGCCGCCATTGGAATTATCCCCCCGATCCCCAACTTCAGGCCGCCGTTAAACAGGATTTGCAGTCCCTAAAATCGGCCTTGGATAAACTGGATGAAACGGTGATTCGGGTGGCAGCCTTCGGGTTAGTCAGTCGCGGTAAATCCTCGGTGGTAAACGCTTTAGTCGGTCAAAAAGTCCTGACAACTGGACCCCTGCACGGGGTGACACGCTGGCCGCGATCGGTGCGTTGGACACCAGCCACGGGTAAAATCCAGATAGAATTAATCGATACCCCCGGATTGGATGAGATTGAAGGGGAAGCGCGGGCGAATATGGCCAGAGAAGTCGCTAAAAGTGCCGATTTAATTTTATTTATCGTCGCGGGGGATATTACCCGGACCGAATACGAGTCCTTGGCAGAATTGCGCCGGGCCAAAAAACCGCTCATTTTGGTGTTTAATAAGATTGATCTCTATCCGGAAGCTGATCGCCGCCAGATTTTTCAGCAGTTACAGAGATTAGGAACCAATCGGGACGAAAAAACGTTAGAAGATTTGTTAACTAGCGATGAGATAGTTATGGTAGCCGCCGAACCGCAACCGATTCCCGTCCGGGTGGAATACCCCGATGGGCGCGTGGTGACTGAGTGGGAAACCCCTCCCCCCCAAATTGAGGAGCTGCAAGATAAACTCTTAACGATTTTAAATCGGGAAGGGCGATCGCTGCTGTCCCTAAATGCTTTAGTGCAAGGCCAAGAAGCGGAGGAAAATATCGCTAGAAAAACCCTAGAACTGCGGGACAGTCAAGCGGAGGAAATTATCTGGCAATACGCGAAATATAAGGCTTTAGCGATTGCGGCCAATCCGATCGCTATTTTAGACCTCCTAGGGGCTTCAATCGTCGATTTGACTCTAGTTCGGGCTTTAGCTCGTTTGTACGGCTTGCCGATTACCAGTCACCAAGCTGGTCAACTCTGGCGGACTCTACTTTTGAGTAGTGCGGGGTTGCTGGTGGGGGAAATCCTCAGCACTGTGATTATCGGTTTGGGCAAAACGGCAGCGGCAGCGGCGAGTATTTTTGAAAATCCCACCTCTTTAACCCTCTACGGTAGCACCGCTCTCCTACAGGGAGCAATTGCCGCTTATGGAACCTATATCATCGGGAAAGCCGCTAAAATCTATCTAGAACGCGGTTGTAGTTGGGGGGCATCCGGACCGAGTACGGTGATCAATCAAATTCTCGCTCAAGTTCATCCGCAAACTATTTTATATCGTTTACGTCTAGAACTAGAACAGTGATTTTAAAGGAAAAAGGAAAAAAGGCAACAGTTATCAATTAAATATTTCCTACTGACTACTGATGACCGACTCCTAATTTTAGAAACTTAATTTTTGACAACGACAACTAGCTAGAAATATTGAGAGAAAATCATGTCTGCTGCCCATAAGTCCTATGTTCCCGTTCCCATTCCTCGCCAAAAAAGCCAAGGGAGTCAACGTCGTCCCCAGTCGCAGATAACTTCCCCCAACCCCACTACTAAACCAGTTACTCAATCCTCCCCGACTCCCACCGTCAAACCGACGACTAAATCGGTGGCGAGAGTTCCCGTGGCCCCGACACAAAAACAATTAGCCTCGCGTCAATTACGTTCCCTTTGCCTCCTAGAAAGAATAGTGGCCGTGATTACTTTTTGTCTGTTGGGTTCGACTCTGGGAATATATGCTTGGACGGTATATATTCCCAAGGTTTGGGACAAAGAATTTGGTAAACTGGAAACACTGCAACGTCACGAGCGCCATCTTTTGTCCACCAATGAAACCCTTAAACATCAACTAGCTCAACAAGCAGAAAAACCCGAAACCGGATTAACTCATCCCCAACCCTTCCAAACTATCTTTTTACAGCGTAAATCTGCCCCGAACCTGAAACCGTCCACCGCTTCTCAACCCCAATCTACCGTCAATTCTCGACCGAGAAGTGCCTATTAACAGTTATCAGTTAACAGTTATCAGTTATCAGTGGGTAAGTTAACAGTTATCAGATGTGAGTTTTTAAGTGTGCAGTATTAAATAGAAGTTTCCTACTGTCTTTTTACTGATTACTGTTTACTGCTTACTGTTTACTGCTTACTGTTTACTGGTTACTGCTTACTGCTTACTGCTTACTGTTCACTGCTTACTGCTTACTGATAACTGAAAGATACTGCTCATGACTGACACAAAAAGACCCAGATTTAGAGGTAAAAAAACTCGATCGCCCTCTGGCAGTATCCGGGACAGAAAGTCCTATTTAAACGCCAAAAAACGGCAACAACAGTTTAAAAAATTGCCTTTGAGTAACGGGCGATTGGTGGCGGTGTGGTTGATTTTAGTCATGGGTATTGTGGGTTTAGCTTGGCGACTGTACCAATTACAAATAGTCCAAGGACAGGAATTGCAAAAAAGAGCCAGACAACAGCAAACTACCAGTATTAGACCCTATATTCCCCGACGGGCGATCGTCGATAGTAATGGTAATGTTTTGGCGACCGATCGCTTGATTTATACTCTTTATGTACACCCAAAACTGTTTGCTATTCCGCCGGCAGAAGTGGCTGATAAATTAGCTCCTTTATTAAATATTCCCACTAATCAACTGATTCAAAAATTTAAAGAAAAAGAAACAGGAATTCGTTTAGCCAATCAATTAACCGAATCCGTGGCTAGGGGATTAAAACAATTATCTCTTGACGGTGTAGAATTAGAGGAAAAGTACGCTCGTTATTATCCCCAAGACGATGTGGCAGCCGACGTGATTGGCTATGTAGATAAAGAACATCGTGGTCAAGCAGGATTAGAGAGAGGTTCCAGTCAGTTATTAGAAAGAGATCCTTTTTCTGTCAATACAAGACGCATGGGAGACGGGCGAATTTTACCCGCTTTTGTTCCCGATGGTATCTTTCAATTTGATGAATTACAGTTAGAAGTAACCCTCGATTTAAAACTACAAAGAGCCGCCAGGACGGCCCTACGAGAACAGCTAAAGAAATTTAATGCTAAACGGGGAGCCGTCATCGTTATGGACTCCCTTGATGGTTCTCTTTTAGCCCTAGTTTGTGAGCCAACTTTTAACCCCAATGAATATTATAAAGCCCATGTGGCTCTATTTAAAAATTGGACCGTAGCCGATCAGTACGAACCGGGGTCAACTTTTAAACCAATTATTGTCGCCATGGCCATGGAAGCGGGGGCAATTAAAGCTAGTACGGTAGTCAATGATCCGGGGGCAATTACTGTCGGTCCCTGGACGATTAAAAATGCCTCTAAACAGGGTTATGGGGCGCTAGATATGGCCAGAGTTCTGCAAACCTCTAGTAACGTGGCCATGGTGCAAATTGCCCAAAAAATGGGGCGAGTTGATTTCTATAAAGGTTTATTAGGATTGGAAATAAATCAAAGGGTTGGTGTAGATTTACCCGGAGAAGTGGCAGGATATCTCAAACCCGAACAAGAATTTCTGGATAATGCCATTGAATCGGCCACCGCTTCCTTTGGTCAAGGTTTATCCCTAACGCCTTTAAAATTAGTACAGTTGCACGGTGCGCTGGCCAATGGTGGCACCTTAGTAACTCCCCATGTGATCAAAGGATTAGCCGACGACCGCGGCCGTTTGCATTGGCAGCCCGATTATCCCAGCAAAAAAGTCTTTTCTCCCACCGTGGCCCGGCAAGTGGTGGAAATGATGGAAACCGTCGTCAGCAAGGGGACGGGGGTAGCAGCCCAAATCCCCGGTTATCGCATCGGAGGCAAAACGGGAACCGCACAAAAAGCTAGTCCGACGGGGGGTTATCTACCTAACGCTAAAATTACCAGTTTTGTGGCGATTTTACCGATCGAATCGCCCCGTTATGTGGTTTTGGTGGTGGTGGATGAACCCAAGGGTGCGAATACTTTTGGCTCCACTGTTGCCGCTCCTGTCGCAAAAACGGTGATGAATACGCTCATTTCCCTCAAGGGTATCCCCCCCACCTCCAAGGTCGTTCCGGCGGGTTCTGCGACCAATAAACCCCCGCGGCACGATTAATTTAAGTCTTTTTGAAAGAGGCTTTATTTAGGGTTTGCTGAAAGAAGCTACAATCTTTATTGGAAAAGGCTTTTAGCTAGATTGAGAGTCGCTCAGGTGCCCCTGAATCTGCTAAAATTACTCAAAACCCTTGCATCTTCTCTCC
>MTBT01000318.1:0-30397 GCA_002282935.1 Microcystis sp. LSC13-02
CATTTTAGCATATATTTGGTAAATGCGCTAGTATTTAACGGTAAAGCCGTCGTAGAACGACGGGGTTTCAGACCCAAAATTTTCGATGACTTTCTGACTGGGTTAAGGTTTGAGGGAACTTGTTCTCTCTTAATCCGTCACGGGATGGTCAGAAAGAGAAATCCTAAAAATTATCCTAACCACTCAGTCGATTACCCCACGCCATAATACAATTGTTGCTTTGACGAGGAGAATAGCAATTTTGAACGCCAAAAAAACGGGAATTTTCTTGACAATTGCCCTAAGTTGTGCTTTAGCGGGGAAAGTAGCGATCGCTAATACTTCCCCTTTGGAGGGGACTCGATGGAAACTAAGGGGTTGGACAGCCGGAAGTTTGGTCAAAGAAACGGAAATTACTGCCGCTTTCCAGAAAAATATCCTCAGTGGTTCGGCCGGATGCAACCAGTATAATACCGGCTATCAAGTCAATAATGGCACGTTCCAGATCAAACAAGCGATCGCTACTACCAAAAAAGCTTGTCCGGAACCGCAGATGAAACAAGAAAATCAATATCTCGCTGCCTTGCAAGGAGTGGAACAATTCCAAGTGACAGCTAAAGGCGATTTACAATTATTTTATCGTACTCCCGAAGGTTTAGGAATCCTCACTTTTACCCCCGCACCGACCACCACGCGCACGGAAAAGACAATTTATATCAATTCTAGGAAACAACCCTGTGGCCAAGGCCCAACCAAAGACTGTTTACAGATGCGAGAAAAACCAGAGGAAAACTGGAGATTGTTCCCTAATAGCATCGAGGGATTTGATTATAAACCAGGATTTTTATATCAAATTAAAGTTAGCGTTGAAACCGTCTCCAATCCAGCTAATAATCAAAATTCGGAAACATGGAAGCTATTAGAAGTTATTAGCCAAACCCCAGAAAAAGAGACTCCGCGAGCTTGGTTTGATCGACCGTTAACTAATTGGAATAAAGCCAAGGCACCTATCCCCAAATCTCCCGTTAAAACCGTGATCGATAACCAGTGTCGTGAACAGGTTCGTCCGGCAATTACTGCCAATGATCAAGCGCTTAATAAAGCAGGATGGTTACTGTACGGAGCCGTGCAAACCTATGGTAAAACTAGCGTTATTTCGGCCATGAGTGGAGTGGATGGAATGTGCCGACCGATGGGTTATCAAGACTTTGTTTTTGTCGATGGTAAATTCGCTGGCACTCTTTCCCCGCGACCGATGGATTCCCGCGCTGATGGAGCATCTCAGAGAATTGTTTTACAAAATAGCGATCGAATTATTGTGGTTTTTAATCGCTATAAAGACACGGATCCTCTCTGTTGTCCTTCCCAATTAAGTCGCGTTATTTATCAAATCGAAACAGTCAGCGGAGTGCCAGTTGTTGTTCCCAAAGAAGTGGAAACAGAAGCGGTGAGAAACTAATTCAGTTATCAGTTATCAGTTATCAGTTATCAGTTATCAGTTATCAGTTATCAGTTATCAGTTATCAGGGAGATAGGGAGAAAAAGACTGGCAGTTAATAGCTTCCTTTTTTATTATATCTCCCGCAAAAGTGAGTTTTTAATCGCAGACTTGCTCTTAAAGTCCTTAATTTAACGATTTTTCCAGAAAAAGATCGCTTTTCTACTGCCAGGAAATAATCTATTTCTTTACTTCTTCTCCTGACTCGGAGAATACTGGCTCTTGACTCCTCACTTAACGGAAGATTTTTGATTTATGCAGCAGGTTTAGTGATTAGGCACTGATACTAGATAAGTAGTTATAGAATTCTAATAACTCCTCATTAGTTAGCAGTAAACGGGACTTTTTGCCATAGGTAGAAATCAGGTATTCCCGACCTTTTTCTGTAGTCCAAGCTAATCGTTTCATCTCCACATCAATTTTAGTTTTAAGAACTGAATAATCGATTTCTTCGGGAATAACAACAACTGGTTCTGGTTCTGGGGGTTCTTCTTCAGTTAAACTCGCTTCTTCTGGCAATTCTGATAATAAGGAGTAATTATCGGTTTCCATTTCTAATAATAAAGGCTCTGGTTCTGGTAAAGGAATATCCTTAACTGGGGGTAATTCCGGTTCAATTTTAGCTGGGGGAATATCCTTAACTTGGGGTAATTCCGGTTCAATTTTGGCTGGGGGAATATCCTTAACTTGAGGTAATTCTGGTTCAATTTTAGCTTCAGGACGAGGTATTTCAGTGACTTTAGCCGTTTTGGTCGATTTTTTGGCACTAGCGACGGGTTTAGGTAAATCTTCTGGTAGAGAAATATTATTGGGGCTGATTTTTTCCACAAGCTGGAGATCGGGGGTGCTTTCAGCCTCTAAAAGCAGTAAAGCTCGTTCTCTGGCTCTATCTTCGGCTATTTCCACCGTATCTGCCGCAGCTAAACCTGTAACGACCGTTTTTCCCTCAATTTCGACGATCGCTTTCACAATATACTTGCCGTGATCGATTTGAACTAACTCACTAATCAGGGCAACTTGGGGGTAACGTTGGCGTAACTTTTGCAGCATGGTGACTTTTTCGAGTTCTTTTGTACTTATATTAGAATACTCTATCGCAATTCTGGAAAAATGTAGCAAGTTCTTGCTAAGATTAAAGGTTAGATAAAATTTTCAGTTCTAGGATTAGCCTTGCCCACAGTAACAAGATTCTACTAGGCTGAAGCTTCTGCCAGAAAGACTAGCGATCGCCGAAAAGTTTACCGGTGTTCGCTATTGGCTTATACTAACGAAGGCTTCGATAGGTTCGGGTGTTCGATGCTTGGTCAGTTTACCTTCACTGTCACCACCAGCGATCGCAATTAGCCCGATAGAGATAATCTCTGGAGTCAATGGTTTAAATCAATCTTCTCATTATTAAGTATTTAAACTTAATTATTCACGATTCCGTCAGTGTCTTGTAAGTAAGGATTATTGTCAGATGGACTTCTCGATCGCCACACTCCTCTCTCATCTTAGTGATGATAAATTAGCTACGGGTAAACTTCTCGAAAAAAAACTGGGCTGCGAAGACGATCCCGAAAGCTGCGAAAAATTGCAAGTGATTCTCGATGCTTTAGAACGTCTGGGAATGGTTGCCAAAGAACGCGGGCGCTATCGTCGTGTGATCGAGGAAAATATCGTAGAAGCAAAGCTGCGCTGTTCCAGTAAAGAATTTTGCTTTGCTATCCAAGATAGCGAAGATGCTGATGACATCTACGTCTCGAAAAATCATTTAAGTAACGCTTGGAATGGCGATCGAGTTTTAGTCAAAATCATCCGCGAGGGGACCCGTCGTCGTTCCCCGGAGGGAGAGGTGAGATTAATTCTCGAACGAGCTAATCCTTCGCTTCTAGCGCAAGTAAAACAGGAAAATGAGCAGTTTGTGGCGGTTCCCCTGGATGATCGCCTGAAATTTACCCTTAATCTCCTCGAAAATGGTCAAAACCTCCAAGAAAACATCGATCACCTCGTTCATGTTTCCGTCCTCCGTTATCCCCTAGGGGAAATGCCTCCCATCGGTAAAGTTACTCGCGTTCTCGGTTCCACGGCCGAGGCCGCTGCCGACACGGATATCGTCTCCTGTAAACACGATCTACCCCATAATTTTCCGCCGGAAGCCCTTGAAATTGCCGATAATTTAGCGGATTTCTTCGATAGTGGCGAAAAAGAACAACTGCGAGATTTAACCCCACTCTTCACCTTTACCATCGAAGATGACAACCCCCTGGATTATCCCCCAATCATTGAAAATGCCTTTTCTTTAGAGAAAATCAACCAAAATCGCTGGCGAGTCGCCATTCATATCAGCGATGTAGTCCGTTACATTGAACGGGGCGGATTATTGGATAAAGTTGCCAAAAAACGGGGAACTGCCGTCTATTTAGGCGAAAAAGTGCTGCCATTAGTCCCAGCTGCCGTTACCAGTCGTTGTTCCCTGTCACCGCAAGAACAGCGCCCCGCTATTTCTATCCTCGTCACCCTCGATGACAAGGGGGAGCTAGTGGAGTACGAAATCACCCGCAGCCTCATCCAAGTGGATCAACATTTTACCTATCAACAGGTGCGCGATCTGCTCAGTGAAGAAGATAGCGAAGCTGCCCCCACCGATACCGTTGAAACCCTGAAAGATTTATTTTTTAGCGTTTGCCCCACCCTAAAATCCCAACGTCTGCAGCGGGGTAGTTTTGATATTCAATTAGACAAAATCTCTCCCTACAAAGACGAAGGACGGGGGGGGACTGTTCTCGCTTCTAATAATTTACCGGCCCGTTCTTTACTGACAGAAGTGGCAATTTTAGCCGGCAAAGTCGTCGCTGAACATTTGCAAGCTTTAAACTTACCCTGTATCTACTGTGGACAATCGGAACCGGATTGGGATGAATTGGAGGATTTACTCAAATTAGCCAATAATTTAGGGGCAGAATTAAATTTAACTGCCGAGGAGGAGATTAAACCCAATGACTATCAAAATCTCACCCGCATTTTTTCCACTTCCACATCGGTGAAAGTCCTCAATTATCTCCTGCAAGAAACTCTCAAATTAGTTAGATATAGCAGCCATCCTTTACACCATTTTGGTTTGGCTTATCCTGGCAATTATACCCACTGTCTATCACCCCTGCAAAGATATGCCGATCTTTGGGTACAACGGGTGTTAAAAATCTTATTAACAGAGGGGAAAGATCGCCGCAGCAAAATCGTCAAAGTCGGGGTTAATTTGGGCAGTAATAGCTGTCATGGACAGATTCATTGGAATATTCTACCAAGTCAAATTCAGGAGGAGTTAGAAGAAGAAAGTCACCTAATTGTTTCCCATCTCAATGATCGCTCAAAAATTGCTGAAGATGCGGAACAAGACCTAGAAGGATTGAAAAAAGCCGAGAAAATGAAAGAAAAAATGGGTCAAGTTTTTCGCGGCTTAATTACCGGTGTACAATCCTATGGTTTCTTCGTGGAAATTTCCGATTTATTAGTGGAAGGGTTGGTTCATGTTTCTTCTCTCAAGGATGATTGGTATGAATATCGCGCTCGTCATAGCTGTTTGGTAGGACGGAAAAATCGCGTTGCCTATCGTCTCGGTGATGAGGTAGAAGTGGAAGTAAAAGATGTAGACTATTATCGTCAGCAAATCGATCTAGTTACGGTTAGCGGTGGCAGTTCAGCAAGTTATGACGACTTAGAAGAAGATTAATTATGAATCAACCAACCACCGAAAAAATCGGGAAAACCCGCTTTATTCTGCCCTTTTTATGCGGTATTTTTCTCTTTTTAACTGGCTGTGTCCGTTACGATGTGGGCATTAATTTCCCCCACCAACACCACGGGGAAATTATTCAACATATCACCCTCGGACAACGTTTAACCAGTCTCAGTCAAACCGAAGCCACTAAATGGTTAAATAGTATCGAACAGAGGGCAAAATTACTTAAGGGGAAAACCGCTCATATTTCCGAACGAGAAATAATTGTGACTATTCCCTTTAGTAATGGTCAGGAATTAGAGGAAAAATTCAATCAATTTTTTGATCCTAGTTCTTCCTTTAAAATCAAAAATTCCGCCGATACTGATGATCTTAAGTTATTGCAACTAGATTCAAAACTGGCAGTTACAGAACAAGATTGCTTCTTTTTGACTCAGAAAAACTTAAAATTAACCGTTGATCTGCGGGCTTTAGGTGTACTTTCTGAACAGGGAAATATTATCGTTAGTCCCGGTTCTTTAGTCGCTATCGACTTCGCTTTAAATACTCCCTTAGCTGGTCAAAATATTGAAGATGACTCAGGATTAAATCCCCCGGTAGAAAAAGTTGATGATCAGTTAATTTGGCATTTAAAACCGGGAGACATTAACACCATTGCGGCAGCTTTTTTTGTTCCTAACTATTTAGGTATCGGCACAATAGTTATTGTTTTAATAACAGGTTTTGCCTATTACTTGAAATATAAACGCTTGCCCGGTGTATCCCCATCGACTTAAATTGAGAGGGCAAGTAAGTAGTTAGGTGTTAAAAACTGTCAGACACCCCCCTTATCAAGGGGGGATCGAACCCAAAATTTATCTTCAATTTAATTATAACCAGCTACTTATTGCCCAAAATTTAATGATCAATGAGGGGAAAATTAGCCAACTCTAAAACTGATCTAAAAATTGGCCAGCAATAGGGAAAATCTTGGCTAGGATCAAATTATAGTCACAATTGAGACTATACGGGTTTCCCTTTTTTACTTTATTACTGGCAATTACAGTTATGGTTAGCAATATTCCCTTTTCTATCCCCGAACATAGCCTCGATCGAGATTGTACCACCCTCTCCCGTCACGTCCTGCAACAACTACAAAGTTTTTCCCCCGACGCGCAGGATTTAAGCGCAATTATGAGTCGAATTGCCCTAGCGGGGAAATTAATTGCCCGTCGTCTCAGTAAAGCGGGATTAATGGCGGATGTACTAGGTTTTACTGGAGAAACAAACGTCCAAGGGGAATCAGTCAAGAAAATGGACGTTTTTGCCAATGAGGTATTTATCTCGGTTTTTAAGCAAAGTGGTTTAGTTTGCCGTCTTGCTTCCGAGGAAATGGATAAACCCTATTATATTCCAGAAAACTGCCCCATCGGTCGCTATACCCTACTCTACGACCCGATCGATGGTTCTTCCAATGTGGATATTAATCTTAATGTCGGTTCGATTTTTGCCATCCGTCAACAGGAAGACAATGATTTAGACGGAGAGGCGCGGGATTTACTGCAAAATGGTCGTAAACAAATAGCCGCCGGTTATATTCTCTATGGACCGTCGACTATTTTAGTTTACTCGATCGGTCGCGGTGTTCATGCCTTTGTCCTTGACCCCAGTTTAGGGGAATTTATCCTCGCCCAAGAGAATATTATTATCCCTGATCATGGGCCGATTTATAGTACCAATGAGGGCAATTTTTGGCAGTGGGATGAGGCAATTCGCGACTATACCCGTTATGTCCACCGTCATGATGGTTACACGGCCCGTTACAGTGGGGCATTAGTGGGAGATATCCATCGAATTATAATGCAGGGTGGTGTTTTTCTCTATCCGGGTACTGTTAAAAATCCCCAGGGAAAATTGCGCTTAATTTATGAAACTGCCCCCCTTGCTTTTTTAATTGAACAGGCAGGAGGTAAAGCTAGTGATGGGGTGACAAATCTTTTAGATATCGTTCCCGATAAATTACACACCCGCACACCTTTAGTGATCGGTAGTGTTGAAGATGTTAAATTGGTGGAGTCTTTTATCGCCGATCGCCGTCATCGCGATGGAGTTTAACTTATAGTTTTATTTAGAGATATTGACATGGATTTACAATATCTGAAGTGGACTAAAAATGTAAGGCGACACGATGGTACATGGGCATATCGGGAATATAAGGTTTCTAATTCCTTCAAACTGGCATGGAAAGATGATGAAGTCAATGCCAATAAACCCGAAAAAGATAGTTTGATACTACTCAGACAGCGAGGGTATGTTACCCATTTAGTAAAAGTTCTCGACTGCAAAGCCGAACGTGAAATTGGCAAGGATGATTATGACATCTATCGAATTGTTAAGGTGCTTTGGGCTATTGATTTTGATAATCCACCTGTATCAGCCAAAGCAGATGCGATGTTTGATTATCGAGTCAGGTATCAGGGTGGGAAGGTGATGGAATTGGAGAAGTTACCAACTTTCAGACAGCGTTGGGATGACGATGGCGGTTTGGGGGGATTCCAAACTTACATTCAGAATTTATTGGGGCTGTCAAGCAATGACTAAGAGCCTTGTTAAGCTTGTGTTATAGTATTGAGCAGATATAGGGCAACCGCTATGACTGCTATAGTTCAGGAACTTTTAGATACCTTTGACCGCTTGACAGACTCAGAGCGCTCAGATTTGCTATTAGAGATTCTGAAGCGGACAATTCACCTGGATTTTCCGCCCTTATCTGATGAAGATCTAGTCCTCAATGCCGAGGGAATTTTTCTAGAATTAGACGATCAGGAAGCTTCCTATGGATAGCCCTGATCGTGGTCAGGTTTGGCTGGTTGATCTGGGTTATGTGGCCAAAGTCAGACCCTGTTTGGTTATCAGTATTCCTGCGCGCAATCAAGAGCGTGCCTTAGCGACTCTGGTTCCACATACAACAAGCTCTCGTGGTTCAAGATTTGAAGTGAAAGTCCAAGCTCGCTTCCTTAGAGAAGGAGTCTTTGATGTACAAAACATCGTTACAATTCCCCATGCAAAGCTTTTGCGTAAATTAGGAAATCTGACATCTGAGCAAATGATGGAGGTTGAGAATGCGTTACTTTTTTGGCTAGGGTTTGAAGAGAGGAATGATCAAGAAAGCGAAGATTAGTCTGTGCGCTAGTTGCAGCGGAAACATAATCAATAGTTAGGGTTTGCGGCAAAAAGTTTTTCGTGGGGTGTGGGGTGTTTAGGTTTATTCAGCAATCCCTAAATACAATCGAATCCCTTTGGGATAATTATTCTAGTATGAGAACATGGATTGTTCTTAAGGAGCTATCTAAATCATGATGATCACTACAGAAGATTTGCTGTTATCTTTGCCGCTAGTTAGCAGTGAAGAAATGTTAGCTGAAATAAGTTTTTTAAAAGCAGATTTAGAAAGACTATTTACTTCCGATCAATCCCTTAATTTACCCAAGGAATATCAAAATGATTATTTAAAAATTACTGAAGTTATAGAAAAAATCAGAGCAGCTCAAACTCCACCTCAAGCGGAGAATATTTATTCTCTTGAATATCAACCAATAACAAAAAAGTTTCAAGCTAAGTATTGTGAATTGTTGTCTGCTGATAGCTTAAAAAATGGCCTATTATGATAATTATTTACAGGGTTTTATCGAGTTAATTCGAGTGAAGAAAATACTGTTAAATGCTTTATTAAAATCAACAGATAAATCCGCTCAATATAATCGTATTTGCTTCGGTCTTACCATCCTCTCAGAGATAATAATAGAAAAATATATTGGCTATTTTCCCCACAACTCCCTAGAATCTTTTAAGATGATCGCCAAGGCTTTTTTAAATGATCCTAGCTTGCAACCAGAGAAAACAAGTCAGTTTAAGCAAGTTTTAATCTCTTTAAAGCATACTGCTAGGGCAATCCTCTGGCAAATACAAGAATACGAAAATCAAGAAACTAAACCTCTCAATTGGACAGACTTTTATACCTCGAATAAATCCGATACTGATCAAGTGCAGAAACAAAAAAATCAGCCAGCAATCGCATGAGCAAAATCTCGCTTAGAACAGTTAGAAAATCTGATAAAAGTTAAGGGATGGGATTAAAAGAGTGATTGTAATTCTGGACTCTAATCAAAGAAAAATATCCCAATCGTCGGGTTATTATTGCTACCAAAAATATCAAAGATTTCCAAAACATTACTGATTGCTCCCTCTGGCAAGATATACATTATTAAAGCGAAACCGCTTGTTTTTATTTTTTCAATAATAATTATAGATCCAAAACAATCTATCTGTCACAGGAGAAATCCCCCCATAATCTTGAGAATTTTTTGATAAATTGGCACTCGATCGAGGATAATTAGGGTTCTTCGGTTTGTGTTATGCAATGGACGGGAGTTATAAGGGGTGAAACCCTTATATAGAAAGACATTGCTTCGATTTTTGCCAATTGTTGCCCCCTGATCGAACCATACCAAGTAACGAAGAACCATAATTAGAAAAAGTATTTTGACTCATAACCAAATCTAATCAAGAAGCCCAGTGACGATTCCCCTCCTAGAGTTGTTTGTATTCGCCACCGTTTTGTGCGGATTTTTGGGAACATTCCTGAAAAAAAACTTAATCATGAAGATTATCGCCATGGATGTCATGAGTACGGGCGTTATCGCCTACTATGTGGTGATAGCTTCCCGTGACGGTTTATTTACTCCCATCCTCGGTACAGTTAAACAACAAAATTACGCTGATCCTGTACCCCAAGCAGTGATTTTAACAGCGATCGTCATCGGTTTTTCCATTCAGGCGTTAATGCTGGTGGGAGTAATGAAATTAGCCAAAGATAACCCCACCCTAGACAGTGCTGAGATTGAGAAGAATAATACACCATGAATACTTTAACGATCGCTTGGATAAGTTTACCCTTTTTTATCGGCTTTATCATCTATTTATTGCCGCGATTAGACAAATATCTGGCTATTGCCACCACTGTTATCTCTCTCGCCTATTCTCTCCTTCTGTTTAGCCAATCCTCCCCCATAACCCTCAACCTACTGGATAATTATGGCGTGAGACTGGTAGCCGATCAGTTAAGTGCCTATTTTATCCTCACCAATGCCCTGGTGACGATGGCGGTGATCTTTTATAACTGGGAAAGTAGCAAAACCGCCTTTTTTTACGCTCAAGCTATCATTCTCCACGGCAGTATTAACTCTGTCTTCGTCTGTGAAGATTTTATTAGCGTTTACGTTGCCCTAGAAGTAATTAGTATTGCCGCTTTTCTGGTGATTGCCTATCCTCGCAGCGATCGCTCTCTCTGGGTTGCCCTGCGTTATCTGTTTATCAGCAATGTGGCGATGTTATTTTACCTTATTGGCGCAGTTTTAGTCTATAAAGCCAATAATTCCTTTGCTTTTGCCGGTTTAAAGGACGCACCTCCCGAAGCCTTGGCTTTAATCTTCATGGGATTATTAGTCAAAGGGGGAATCTTTGTCTCGGGATTATGGCTACCGATGACACACTCGGAATCGGAAACCTCCGTCTCGGCGCTGATGTCGGGGGTGGTGGTAAAAGCCGGCATTTTTCCCCTCCTGCGCTGTGCTTTAATCCTAGAGGATTTGGATGTCCTAATTCGGCTTTTCGGGGTGCTAACGGCGATTTTTGGCGTATCCTATGCAGTGTTTGAAAAGGATAGCAAGCGGATGTTAGCCTTCCATACTATTTCCCAATTAGGTTTTATTTTAGCCGCCCCGGTAGTCAGTGGTTTTTATACCCTTACCCACGGTTTAGTTAAATCTTGCCTATTTCTGTTAGCGGGAGTTTTACCCAGTCGCAATTTTAAAGAATTGCAGCAACAATCGCTCCCTAATTCCCTCTGGATTGCCCTAGTGGTTGCTAGTTTTTCTATCTCTGGATTCCCCTTATTATCCGGTTTTGGGGCAAAAGCGTTAACGATGAAAAATTTAGTCCCCTGGCAAGAGATTATGATCAATCTTGTGGCGGTGGGGACGGCGATTTCCTTTGCTAAATTTATCTTTTTACCCCACGCAGGTGGCGAAAGTAAACAGAAGCTAACTATCGGTTTCTGGATAGCAATAATTCTGCTCCTTGCCGCCCTATTTTTATCCAATGCCGTCTATGTGGAAGCTTATAATCTACCCAATATTATCAAAGCTTTAGCGGTCATCGGTGCGGGGTGGTGGTTATATCTGGGAGTTTTCAAAAAGTTATCCCTGAAATTATCGCGATCCTTGGAACAATTTGATAATCTCGTCGGCATGATGAGTGTAATGTTAGTTCTATTGTTTTGGATGGTTTTAGCATGATTGGACATATAATTCTGCGTTTAACTATGTGGTTTTTGCTCACCGCTAATTTCACACCTGCTAATATTATGATCGGGGTAGCTATTGCTTTTCTTTTGCCTCGTAATTTCGCCTCTAGCGAAACTTTAGGCGATTGGTTAAAGGTAATAATTAAAGTTTTGATGGCTATTCCCCAAGCTTATATGGAAGCGTTTGAAATTATCTTTCGTCCCCACAAGGAAGAAGAAATTATTTTAGAGAGAATTTCAGGTAAACGTTCACCCAGATTGGCTTTTTGGGACATATTTCTCATTACTTTTACCCCGAAAACTATCGTCACCGAATATAAGGAAAATGAGGGTTATGAAGTTCATCTAATTAAACGGAGTAAACAGGGATGAATATTGTTCTCATTGCCATGATTGTCGCCCTATTAATTCCCCTTTATGAAGTGGCAAAAAATGATGACATCTGGCAAAAAATGGCCGCCTTTGCCAGTGCTTCCAGTAAATCATCGATTATTATTCTAGTAGTTTCAGTTCTGCGGGATGATTGGATGATTGGAGTGGTAGCCGTGATTATTCTCAGTGTCGGTAATGCCGGTTTTATGTTATTAGCACAAATTCTTAAACGACTGAACGAATCATGATTAACATTTTGAGTTATATCTGTATCGCTATCGGAGTTTTTTTCTGGTTTTGGGGAACGGCGCATCTTTTAGACAAGCGCTCGGTATTATATAAATTACACGGTCTATCTGTGGCTGATACATTAGGTTCCATGGCGATTATTTTCGGGCTACTTTTGAAAGTTCCCCAAAATTGGCCTTTATTATTATTGGCAATAATTTCCTTAGCTATCTGGAACACCATGTTAGGCTACGTTTTAGCTTATACTTCTAGCGAGCGAGAGTAAAATTAAAGATGAATGAAAGTTATCTCTATGTTATTGTTGCCCTCTTGCCTTTAACTGCAGCGATGGTAATGTTACAATCCAATCCCTACCAAGCTTTAGTAATTCGCGGAGTTTTAGGGGCAATAGCCGCCCTAGTTTATGCTTTATTAGGGGCAGCAGATGTGTCTTTAACCGAAGCTTTAATGGGAACCATGTTAGCCGTAACTCTCTACGCGGTGGCGATTCGTTCCTCTTTAGTGATGCGTTTAGGAGTAATTGCCGAGGAAACCGATACAGTTTTAGAACAGTTAAAAACTCAACTACAAACGGTTTTAAGTAAACGTTTTATGCGTTTAGAATTAGTTGCCTACAGTGATAAACAAGCTTTGCAACAGGCACTTATGGATAAAGATATTCATGCCGTCTGTATCCGTCAAGACAATCCGGAAACTATCCCCTACGAAACCACAATTAGATTACCCTATCTCTACGATATTTTTAAAAATGAATTAACGGCAGCAAACACGATTTTAACTTGTATTGAAACCCCAAAATTAGAGGAGAAACACTAATGAAATGGATTTATACTCTAGCCGCCATTGCCTTCGCTGTCAAAATGGTAATTATTCCGAATACTGCTTCCTCTGTATCATCCTTAGAAATTGTTGAATCCCTGGTGCGCGACGGTGGTGTTCCTAATGCGGTTTCGGTGGTGATTTTCCGTAATCGTCTCTACGATACCATCTATGAAGTGATTGTTTTTACCATTGCCATTATGGGGGCAAATTTTCTTTTAGCCACCGAAAAACCCGTCAGTAAAATCCATCAATTTACTGACCAACCTTCAATTATTTTAGCCCGTTTAGGGGCAACAATTGCCGCTTTAGTGGGCATTGAATTAGCTATCCGCGGCCATTTAAGTCCGGGGGGAGGTTTTGCCGCCGGAGTCGCCGGAGGTACAGCAATTGGCTTAATAGCCATTACCTCGTCTCCTGAATGGATGCAAGCAATTTATCGCCGTTGGCAAGCGGCAACATGGGAGAAAATTTCCGTCTTAGTTTTTATTGTTTTAGCCGCTATTAGTCTCTCAGGATTTGAGTTACCCCACGGGGAATTAGGTGCGCTATTTAGTGGCGGCATTTTACCTATACTAAACATTTTAGTCGCCGTTAAAGTAGCTTTAGGTTCCTGGGCAGTAATCCTCGTTTTTATCCGCTATCGCGGTTTATTGTGAAGTGTAGATGGACAAATAGAAGAAAGTTGCTTAAAAAAGCTTGACAAAAGCCCTCAACTTGACATATACTTTCTAGTATAATGGGAATCCGTGCCTGCCTGCGAACAGCTATTTTTTTAAAGAAAAAAAGGAGTCAGGGAAAATCAAGACTCCTTAACTGAAGACAGTTTATTTATGGAATTGGTGGAGTAGGTTGCGAAATTCCGGAAAACTAATCTGATTATCGCGACCGGTATCGGCCTGCTTTGACATAGCTTCGATTTCCTTGTCTGTCACCCCCGGTTTGATCGCCTCAATACAAGCTTTCAAATCCTCAAGGCTAATTTGTCCCGAACCATCACTATCAAATAGACAGAATCTTGCCAATAAAATTCTTTCCTGTTGATCACGATCGCTCTCACTACTAAAAGATAGACGATCAAAGACCTGAAAAGCGCGGGCGATATTCTGCCATAATTGATGGGCCAGAGGACGATGGAGAATGGTTTCCTCCTCCTGACTGGTAATTCTGTACTGGCGACGCAAAGACTCGACAGTTTCCGTTTCTGCGGCCGGCAATTCCGTCAACAAATGCTTGATCGCCTCCCTGGAACCCTTACCGGTCAACACTTCCAGTAATTCCGATCCCACCTTGTGATCGGGGTCTTTTTTCCATGTCACCAACAAACTTTCTAACAAAGCATCGCGATAGCTCTGCAAACGCAACCAATCCTCGCGACTATACTGCTTTTCTGGATCGAGAAGTTCGGCCGATTCCACACTCAACTCTGTTAAAATTGCCTGATGTTCGGCCTCGGTAATCGTCAACTCTAAGCGCATTTGTTCTAGGATTTCGAGGCTGTGGCCGAAGTCAGTATATCCCTGCTCCAAAGCCTCTTTTAACACGGCTTTATAGGCTTTTAAACCCTTCTGGTGGGTGAAATCCGGCAGTATCTTGGCCAACACATAGACTTCATCCGCGTGCAAAGCATCCAGCGATCGCCGATCGAGATATTTAGCCGTATCGAGATCGAGTTTACCTAACTGTTTACGCAATCTTCCCGCTAGTCCTTCCCGTTGGTAAAGACCAGGATTTCTTGTCCAAGTGCGATGTAACCATAAACTACTCAAAACCGCCGGTAAAATACTAGCGAAATAATGCCAAAATTCCGGCAAAAGATTAATCCAAGGACGACCAGCGAAAATAAAGAAGAAATTGAAAATCAGAAAAGTTCCGACAGCAAAGACTCGATGACGGATAATTTCGGTCGGTAAGGGTGACTTTTGGCGGATTCTATAGACTTTGTAGGCATTTTCAACTTTTTTACCGAGAAAGTAACCCAAAAAAGTGCAGATTGCCAAAGTTAAGGGGACAGCTACCAACTTCGGAATCGCAATTGCCTGACCTGCAAGGTAAAAACCCGGTTTAAAGAGTGCTTCTAGTTGATTTTCGTCGTGCGCCCAAGCTCCAGAGAAATAATAGTCCCAATTGCCAGAATAGAGATAATAATAGATAGAATAGCCAAAAACTAAGCCAAAATAACCGTAATAAAGCCATTGGCGCTCTCTCTTAGTAATCCCATCCCAATAGGATCTTTCCGCATCGATATCGATACAGGGACTCTGACAGGCAACACAGGCACTTTGTTCGCTACCATCTTCCCGGACAATACGACACATAGATTGAGTAATCCCACCGCGACTGTCTTCGTGAGCGGTACTATTCAGTAAACCCCTCGGTTCACCGTAAATCCTTTCAACTGGACTCATGGGACAGAAATAGTTACACCAAGATTTGCCCCCATACCAATAACCAACAAAGATCGCCACTAGAATAGTAAAGATTAAAAAGCTGCCTAAGACTAAGCGATCGGAATTATCCAAGAGAATCCGTCCGCATAAACCCAAAAATAACAGACTTAATTGTAGATAGAGATAATTCCGAGCTAACCAAGAGTTTTTCGGCACTTTATAGATTTCATAGCGGACTTTTCCCGATTTATCGGTCTGTTTTTTCTGACGCTGTTTACCCAAAGCGCGCGGTATTTGAGAAAGAAAGGATAAAGGACAGATACGCCGCCAGAGTTCGTGACCGAAAACTAATAAGATAAAAATGCTACTAGGAACCACTATTCCCCAAAAAATCGGCGCACCTAACTGATAGGAGGATTGGGGTAGGCAAACTCCCTGGACTTTAATACACACATCGGGATCAACTCTCAGGGGACTAGCAAGATTATTGGGATCGGTTAATTGTGCCGAAATCGGGTCAAAAAACAGAGAAAATATCAGAATTAACCAAGCGATGGTTGCAACCCATCGCAGATAGTGCATCGAACGTTCGGGAATTTGTGCAAACATGGATCTGAGTAGTGACGTTGAAGAGACTTTTAAGCGAGATTAGGGGTTCAATCCTCGAATTCTCAAGCTTTTACTTTAATAGCGGCGAAAAACTCTACTTTTTGACAGACTACATCACCGTTTTCTACCCCCGAGGAAATTACCCTTCAGGCAGCAGGATGCGGCCTTGACAAATTAACAGTGATCCGGTAGGTGTGGGAAAATTGTCTTAAAATATTATCTACGCTGCTACTATCACTAAACTAGAACATTAAAGAGCGTATTGGCTTAATCCTTATAAAAAGTTAAAATTCTATGGCTGAAAGCTTGAACCATAAATCCGAAAAACCTTCTCCTCCTCCCGTCCCCCAAGAAAACCCTTGGCTAGAAGCAGTCAAAACCATTGTCACGGCTGGAATTTTGGCTTTTGGCATCCGCACTTTTGTGGCTGAGGCCCGTTATATTCCCTCTTCTTCCATGGAACCCACTCTCCAGATTAACGATCGCCTAATTATCGAGAAAGTTAGCTATCATTTTCAGAAGCCAGAACGGGGTGATATAGTGGTTTTTAGTCCGACAGCCGCTCTGAAAGCCCAAAATTTTCAGGATGCTTTTATTAAACGGGTGATTGGACTGCCGGGGGATAAGGTGGAAGTCAAAAACGGTCTAGTTTACGTCAACGGTAAAGCTTTAGCGGAAAAGTATATTGCCGAAGAACCTAATTATACTTTCGGACCGGTGACAGTTCCCCCCGATCAATATCTGGTTTTGGGCGATAATCGCAATAATAGTTATGATTCCCACGCTTGGGGCTTTGTTCCCCGGGAAAACTTAATCGGTCGCGCCGTGGTGCGTTTTTGGCCCTTCAATCGTCTGGGAGGACTTGACACCCCCGACGCTGCCACAAAATAGCATTAATGTCAAGAAAATTTAGTCATTCTCAATAAATTCTAGACATTCTCGACCGGTAAGGCCTCAACTTCTCTAGTATTGGTCTTCTCAATCCCGATCGAAATGACTAGAGATTTTTCATTATCATGAAGTACAGTGACTAATATCAGTTATCAGTTTTTTAGCCATCAGCTTGTTTCTCCCTCTTCCCTAAAACTGGAGACTTTGTATCTCACCACTATCAGAATTGCGACAATATTTGGAAAATTGTTTTAATTCTAGTTTTTTATAAATCGGGTCTGCTGAAAAAGTTTTTCGGTGGGGGTAGGAGTCAGGAGTCAGGAGTCAGTAGCCGGTCGTTTCAGGCTTTGTTGCCCTTGTTTTTTTCTTGCACTAACATCGGACTTTAACAGGTCAAAAGCTTTATTTTAAAAGGGTTTTACCATTATTCAGCAAGCCCTAAATCTAAATTTTCAATATTGCTTTGCACCATAGACAAATGATCAAGATCCAGTTGATCACTCTCAATATATTCTTTTGCGGTCATATCTTCTAAGCTTACTACTAAACCATCAGACTGAAAACGTCCAGATTGAGGTAATAAATTTAACCAGTTGTCTAGCCATTTGTCCCATCCAATACCATTATAGTCGTCCTGTTCTTCTTCACGAATAAAATAAAACGTAAGTTCAGGACTTTCATTATTCCACGAAGGTCTTGCACTAACTCTAATTTCTCGCAAAGCTCGTAAAGCTTCCCCCTCATCATTTTGTTTGCTATGCTTATCTTGCATCCGTTTTTGAAGTTTACTGACAAATTGAACAAAATCATCTGGAAAAGCAAAACGGAGTCTTTTTCTTGCTATCGCTTGTCTTAAGAGTCTTTTTTCTTGATCATTTACACAACCCTGTTGACGATTCCATTGTAAGATTAATGCTTTTTCGACTGTCATTACCCTATCGAGATCAGCTACTAAATTTAGTTTGGCAACTCCTTCAATGTAAGCGTATTGAGGTCGTCTGCCTTTTTTTATCTCACTAATTTTTTCAGCTTCAATTTCTACCAGAGGAACAACTTCTAGAAAAGGACGTTCACAACAAGAACGGACAACATCACAAGTTTGTGTAACAACAACTAGACCTTTTACTTCCGATTTTACAAGATCATTTTCTTCACCATCTTGCTTTGTAGAATCAGGTGTAAGAGGAAATTGAGGATTAAATCGATGAACAAACCACTGTTCTCCTAAAACAAAATCCCCTTGACACCATGTTTGTAACTCATTGTTAATGATATCAATCTGTTTGCTTTCCACTGCGATTTTGACCACTCCTCAATGTTTTAGCAGGTCTAGAACGTCCAACATCATGATGAATAGAATCTTGTAAAGCATCAATTAATATCTCTGGTGGTAAAGGCCTACGAAGCTCACTCTCCTCCTCAGACAAGGGTGTTAATTGCGGTCTTTTGGGTGGATTACCACGCCCAAGATTCTCTCTTACTTTATCATATTCTCCTGATATTAATTGGTCTAAAGGCAGTTCCCCATCAGCATTAGGATTCAATAATAACTTACGGTTAAGACTTGCACTTCCTCGATCAATATATCTAATCACTCCCAGTAATCTATTTAATTTCTCCTCATTATTACTAGATAGAGGCTGTCCACTTGCCCAAAAATGAATGCTTCGACGTGAAACATCAAATAGTTTGGCAACTTGCTCCCATGTTAGTCCACTTGTTTTTCTAAGTTCATTAATCGCTTTTTGACTATCTTGAAAAAGATGAGGATTGTGCTTCGGAATAACTATTCCGCTATTAGTTCTTTCTGAAATCGCTAGTAACTTTTGAGCGTCAAGACTACCAGAGCTAATGGTACTGGATTCCGCAATACCAGCAAACATTCTAAATGGTTTTTGAGGATTGATTGATCTAAAAGTATCAAGCACTGAGTGACTCATTGTTCACCTCCAAAGCGTCTTAGAAATTCTTCGGTTACTGACCATCGGAAAAAAGTATAAATTCTTTGAGAAAATCGTTTTGTATCCTCTAAAATTTTTTCAACGTTAAATTCTTGATTCTCTGAAATAGACATATCTAAATCAAGAAACCAACTCGGTTGCTCAATCGGTTCAAAGACATTTGGATCAAAAGTAGTGTTACCTGGAATCAATCCCCATCGTGCTAAAAGTGTCTCTTTGGTATCAGGTAACTGAAACAGAGATTCATTATAACTTTGCAGAATATGTTCTTGAAATGTTGACGCTGTAATATTTATCAGTTCTGATCTGACTAAATTAGAAATATTCTCTACATCAATACCCTCAATACGATCAACATATCTAATACCGATTCGCTCAACAAGGTTGGGTTGAATATGTTCATTAACCGCAGTTAAAACTTCTCTCATTCTCTCTAAAAAGTCCTGACGACTGACATACTTTGATGTGTCTAAGGCTACAAAATTAGATGCTAATGAGACTCGCCAATGATTATTGGCATCTGTAAATCGCCAGATAGCCTCAGCTTGAGATCTGACGGCATCTTTTTCTTGATTATCAAAAATTAATTGATAAGTTCGTTCCTGCCGTAACTTAGGATACTTTGTTCTAATAGCTTCCTGAAATGGAGTCACAAATTTCTTATCCTCAACGGCCAGAATTTGTGGGAACCGTACTTGTCCAAGCACACACACTAGAGGTGCATTAGTTAAGTGAACCTCTGGAGGAGTTGGATCGATCAGTGGATTGTTAATATCGACCACTTTGGACATTTTAGGCTATTTATCTCCTGTATTAAGCGTTTTTAGCTAATAGAACACAATAACTATCAAAAGAACTGTTCTGCATCTCCATTGTACGGCCAGACTGTGAAATAACCAGTGAAGTTTAAGAATTGCTATATTTCTCAACTTCCCCCTCTCTCACCAAGATGGAGTAGTTGATACTGCCATTAACCCACCCCATTCCGACAGAAAAGGGCTAAATATAAAAATTCCCCCTAGTTTTAGGGGGACTTCGAGCATCTATTTGAACATATTACTCACGGAATTGTCCTCATGGATGCGCCATATTGCCTCACCCAGAATCGGGGCAACCGGCAAGACTTTCAGTTGCGGGAAAAGATGTTCTTGGGGGACGGGAATCGTGTTAGTAACGATCACTTCCTCGACTATACCACTGGATAAACGCTCGATCGCCGGACCAGAAAAAACCGGATGGGTGGCACAAGCATAAACCTGTCGCGCCCCCTTGGCTTTCAGTAACTGCGCCCCTTGAGCGATCGTACCGGCCGTATCGATCATATCATCGACTAAAACCGCCGTTTTATCCTTAACATCGCCGATCAAGTTCATCACTTCCGCCACATTATGGGTTTGCCGGCGTTTGTCAATAATTGCTAGGGGAGCATCACTGAGTTTTTTGGCAAAAGCCCGCGCCCTAGCCACCCCACCCACATCGGGAGAAACCACGACGATATCGGGTAATTGTTTACTGAGAAGATAGTCCACCACCACTGGGGAACCATAGACGTGATCGAAGGGAATATCGAAATAACCTTGAATTTGGGCTGAATGCAAATCCATGGCCAACACGCGACTTGCCCCCGCTTCCGTGATCAGATTAGCCACCAGTTTAGCGGCGATCGATTCCCGTCCGGCGGTTTTGCGATCGGCGCGAGCATAACCATAATAGGGAATTACGGCGGTAATTTGTCGGGCAGAAGCACGACGACAGGCATCAATCATGATCAACAATTCCATCAAATGATCGTTGACGGGATTGCAACAGGGTTGAATTAAATAGACATCACAGCCGCGGATCGATTCCTGAATCTGGATGTACAATTCACCATCGGCGAAACGTTTACGAATCATCGGGCCCACATCCATGCCCAGATAACGGGCCACCTCTTGGGCAAGAGATACATTAGCGGATCCCGAAAAGAGACGGAGACGATTGCTGTCCGACGCGGCGGGAAACATCGGATGTCGCATCAAAGTAGCAGAATAGCTCACAGCAGATTCTTTACCCTCAAACTCAAGGCACTTTTTTCTATCATCTCAGTTTTGTTGAAAATCTGAGTGGATTTCTTTGTTAGCTCTCGCTCATAACCAATTGAGATCATCAACGTTTGGCTAACTTTTTCACCGGTAATTTACGCAGACGGATCGATTTCGGGGTAATTTCTACCAACTCATCCGGTCCGATGTATTCGAGGGCGCGTTCGAGACTCATATCCACGGGGGATTGTAACTGAACCAATTCATCCCCGGTGGCGGAACGATGGTTAGTTAACTGTTTAGTTTTGCAGATATTGATCTCCACGTCTTGGGGCCGGTTGCTTTCGCCGATAATCATGTTTTTATACACTTTTGTCCCCGGAGTAATAAAGAATACTCCCCGGTCCTCGGCGTTTTTGAGGGCGTAGAAAGTGGCGACTCCTTCCTCAAAGGCAGTAATCACGCCATTGTAACGGGTGGCTAATTCCCCGGAGAAAGGACGATATTCCAGAAAACTATGGTTCATAATCCCCTCACCGCGACTCAGACGGATAAATTCGCCTCGGAAACCGATTAAACCCCGGGCCGGAATCACGAATTCCAATTGAGTACGGCCATTGCTGCCCGTCTGCATATCCTGCATTTCCCCTTTCCGTTGGCCGAGACGTTCGATACTCGAACCCACCGCTTCTTCGGGTACATCTAAAACGAGGTATTCGTAGGGTTCGCAGGGTTGACCGTTAATTTCCCGATAGATAACTTGCGGCTGCGATACTTGGAATTCGTAGCCTTCCCGACGCATGGTTTCGATGAGAATGCCTAAATGCAGTTCTCCCCGTCCCGAAACTAGGAATTTCTCGGCAGAATCACTTTCTTCCACCCGCAGAGCGACGTTAGTTTCTAATTCTCGCATTAGACGATCGCGAATTTGCCGCGAGGTGACAAAAGTGCCTTCCTGACCGGCAAAAGGAGAATCGTTCACCGAGAAGGTCATTTGTAGGGTCGGTTCATCGACTTTAATTAGGGGTAAAGCTTGCGGGTCATCGGCTAAAGTTACCGTTTCCCCGATGTTAGCGTCGGCAAAACCAGCCACGGCGACGATATTACCGGCGCTGGCCTCGTTTAGTTCCACCCGTTTGAGACCCTCAAAACCAAGAAGTTTTGTTATTTTACCCTTGACAATCGCGCCCGTATCCTTTACTAAAGCCGCCTGTTGACCAGCTTTAATTACGCCGTTGTGGATGCGGCCGATAACGATGCGTCCTAAGTATTCTGAGTAATCGAGGGTGGTTACTTGCAGCTGTAGGGGTTTGTTAACGTCCCCAGCCGGTGGTGGAACGTGGTGTAAAATCGCCTCAAAGAGGGGCTGCATATCTTTGTTTTCCTCTTCGAGACTTTCTTTGGCGAATCCTTGCATCCCCGAAGCAAACAGAGTAGTAAAATCACATTGGTCGTCATCGGCCCCCAGTTCCACAAACAGATCGAAAACTTTGTCCACGGCTAGGTTAGGATCGACGTTAGGGCGATCGATTTTATTGACCACGACAATCGGTCTTAATCCCTTTTCTAGGGCTTTTTTCAGCACAAAACGGGTTTGGGGCATCGGCCCCTCGTTAGCATCGACAATCAGGATACAACCATCTACCATACCTAAAACCCGTTCCACTTCGCCACCAAAGTCGGCGTGACCGGGAGTATCGACGATGTTAATCAGGGTGTCTTGGTAACGAACGGCGGTGTTTTTGGCCAAGATGGTGATACCGCGTTCTCTTTCGAGGTCATTGGAATCCATGACGCAGGTGGGTACATCTTCCCCTTCTCGAAAGATTCCCGACTGTTTGAGGAGTGCATCGACGAGGGTGGTTTTCCCGTGGTCAACGTGAGCAATGATAGCAACGTTACGGATAGGCAGAGACATAAAATATTGAAGTAGTTTTAGGTTTATTTTTACAAGTAAACATTTCTTAATAATTCTAGCTTAGACTGACCAGCACCGTTAGCAAATCTTTATTTTTCCTTGGTTTCCCATCAGCAAGCTCTACTGCTTACTGTTGACAGACACAACAACAGGCCTCCCAAACCCTAAGCAAGCAACCCACCCTCGGAGGAGTCCAGACGATAGAAAAGACGACTGGAGGCGGGGGGTAGGGGTAAATTGAAGCTAGAGTGAAAATCCTCTTGCACTTTGTAGGTTAAGCGGGGGGAAACTTGGCGAACAATTTGCGTCAACAGTTTATCACCGGTTTTTTGGAGAATGGAACGGGGAATTTTATAAACAAACTTGGGAAACTTAACCATAACATCCATCTGTAGTTCCCAGGTGACTTGGGTGATAACCGCCGGAATATCCCGTCCCCGTTGCCGAAAAATTGCCTGAATTTCCCGACTAGGAGAAGATAGCGGCATTTCCTCTAGTTTCATAATTGCCTGATAATCCACTAGATAGCCCAAAAACGGTTGATCGGGAATGGGGACACTGCGAGTATGATAGACTCCATTGACGGGAGGATCAAGAACTACAGCAATCTTCGGCTCTAGTTCATAGCCAAAAGCTCCATATTTACCGATGGTGATAATATAACCATTGTCACCGAAGGGCAGAGTTTTCATCGGTTCGGCACAACGACAAAACCAACCTTCGTGAGCGCGGAGATAATCGGCAACCTTGTCCTGATTGCTATACATATCCATGCACCCGGCAAAATGGGTTTGAAAACCGAGAAATTGATTGTCTTCTTTGACTTCTACAGATTCGAGAGCTAGGGAGTTAATGGGGGGATGCTGCATGACTTAAAACCTGGAAAATGATAGTGCTAGAAACAGTTGGGGATTAACTGCCAAAGGATCAGGGAAATTTGTAGAATTGAGATTAGTGTAACGTATTGTTAAAAACCATGAGGTCAAGAAGCGATGAAAGCATTTGTAGCAGGAGCTACGGGGGAAACAGGACGGAGAATAGTTGCCCAATTAGTCGAACGTCAGATTCCCGTACGCGCTTTGGTGAGAAACCCAGAGAAAGCGGCAGAAATTTTGCCCGCAGGGGTGGAAATCGTCGTCGGAGATGTCCAACAGGCCGATAAGTTAGAGGCACTAATCGCTGATTGTAGCGTTTTACTATGCGCCACGGGAGCCAGACCGAGTTTTAATCCCACGGAACCTTTGTTAGTAGATTACTTGGGAACTAAAAATCTCATCGATGCCGCAAAAAAGAAAGGAATCGAGCATTTTGTTCTTGTTACTTCCCTCTGTGTATCCAACTTTTTCCACCCCCTCAATCTATTTTGGTTAATTTTATTCTGGAAAAAACAAGCGGAAGCCTATTTAATCAATAGTGGCTTAACCTATACGATTGTGCGACCCGGCGGCCTTAAAAATGAGGATAATCTTAATGCAATTAAAATGTCATCCGCCGATACCCTTTCTGAGGGCAATATTCCCCGCACGAAAGTGGCTTCCGTTTGCGTAGAATCCCTATTTTATCCCGCCGCAAAAAACAAAATTCTCGAAATTATTGCTCCCTCAGATGCTCCCAATCTCGATTGGACTCAATTGTTTCAAAGTGTCACCTAAACAGTAATCAGTGATCAGTAATCAGTAATCAGTAATCAGGGATAAAGATGAAGATAAATAAATAAATAATTAATTAAGTAGGTGGGTGGAATTAAATATAAGATGAACGTAGTTGGGTTGAAGGATGAAACCCAACCCCCGCATGGGTTACGAAGTGCGCTAACCCATCCTACAAATAATTGTGCCTCCCTAATTAATTAACTTAGGCTCTCCTAGACAGCTTATAGCAAATTAGTAGTTTAAATGAGCCTAAACCCTTAAATAGCCTGGAATCCAACAAAGCAAAAAGCTTTTTTTATTAAAATTGCTTTTTTTAATTCTGGTGAGCCTTACTTGGCAAGGCTTGCGTCGGTTATTTTCTGCTAATATATCATAACTACTCTAGAAGAGTTTTAACTTAAAACTTACATCTGATAACTGGTAACTGATAACTGATAACTGATAACTGGTAACTGATAACTGATAATCCGTTAACCTCTTAACCAGTCAAATAATTGACCGAGGGTGATTTGAAAATTCGTCGCGAAAGCGGGGACGGGTAAAAGAGCATTTTCTGATTCAAAAATAGCGATGGTTTTATCACTAAAATAAACAAAGATAATTTCTTCTTCAGGGTCGATTAACCAACCCATTTGAGTGCCGTGATCTAGACAATAAAGGATATTTTTAACAACTTTAGTCTGATTTTGGTCAGGAGAGAGAATTTCAATCAGCCAGTCAGGAGCGATCGCAAAAGTATTTAATACTTTTCCCTCGGCATCGCGGGGAATATTTTCCCAGAGAAAAACTGAAACATCAGGAACTAGAGAACGACTGCCAAAAGTACAACGCAATTCAGGATAGGCACGGGCAATTTGTTGGGGTTTTAGACTGGCGTTAATAGCCGGAACTAAATCACCTTGAATAGTGCTATGTTTACCTTGAGGCATGGGTTTAGGAATAATTTGACCATCAATAAATTCCTGGGAGGGTTTAGTTTCTGGTAATTGCAGAAATTCCCTTAGTGTCAGGGAATTATTAACAGTTACAACCATAAAATTTTTTTGTTGATCGTTATGATCGTTAATTTTATCGCAATTTCTCCAAGCAGAGAAGATCAAAAACAGTTATATAAAAATGTCCGTCATATCGCCGGGACAGGGTTGGGTTTGGTGGTAGTACAAAAATGCGTGGAACTACACGGAGACTCGATCGAAATTGCTATTATCCCTAGTAATGGAACCACTGTCACGATTCTATTACCGAAAGTGACCTGAAAATAAAATCATTATATGCTAAAAGTTTTGAACGATATGGCGGAATTTTTCAAGCGTTGTCGCGGCCCAAATCGGCTTAAGCAATTAGCGCTGCTTTTTCTCCTGTGTCTAGCTTTCGTTGTCTGTAGTCCTAAAACGGCCTCAACTACGCCGGACAATTACATGACACTAACCCCCACAGCATTGACCAATAAGCTAGGCAATCCACTTTACCAACTCAGCCTTTACGGTAACGGGCAGTTAATCGCCGCTTACATGACCGTCGCGGGACGAGCGCATACTCAAAATTATAATCGCCATCAAGCTGGGACAGAAGCACCCTTGCCAGACGGGAAATATCGGGTAGCCAGAGAGCCTGTTCCAGGAACAATTCCAGAAGCAGGAGATCGTTTCCTCCCCGTACAGCCTTTGTTTCGGACTCGTCGTTCAGCTTTGGGCATTCACTACGATCCGTCCTTTGAAAAACCCAATGGCGAAGACGGGACATCAGGGTGTATCGCCCTGACCAACCGAGCGGATCTCGACCAGGTGTTGAATTACGTTCGTACCTATCGACCTCAATATCTCGAAGTTAATATTCAGTAATTCACTCACTTACATTCTATGTAATCGTAAATTTTCGGGTCTTCCACTGGTTTTAACTCTGGACGAGGACACCACTGATTAATATTGACTGCCTTAGCTTTATTCTTCATCTCTTGCGGTACTTGCGGTATTTGCTGATTAGCCTCTTGCGTATTCTTGTAATTAATCACGGCTGGATAGAAATACTTTCCCTTCTTAAAAATTGCTAAGTTGTGCCGTAATTTTTTAAACTTATCTTTGAGTATTTCTATCTTATCTTGAGCCTTTTGGGGGCTATCTAATTGAGCAGAAATTATAATGGCTCCTGGGCCGCCATCCATTATTTCTCCTCTCTTACAGTCATAATAACTTACACCTAGTTCAACTCCTGTATTTTTCCTCCAGTCGGGACGACACCACTCTTGAAGATTAACGACAAAAGAGCCTCTGGAATATTCACCATCAATTATATTTCTCGCTTCATCAGCATCAGTTTTAGATTTAAATAAAACAACGCTTGCATACCAGTTTCTCCGCTTAAATAAATAATTTTCTTTTTGATATTGTGGGAATATTTGAGGAAGTTGGTCTGTTTCATTGTTTGCTTTTTTAATGTCCTGCTCTGAACTATAAACTACTCCATAGGAAAAAGCTGGATCTGGTTTATCTTGAGAAGATGCCAAGGGAGCAAGACATACACTTAACATTAAAATAGTTGAGATTAAACGGTAGTAATATTTCATCTAAATCTCTAGCTGTAAGTTTTAAATGTTTATTTAGATTAGTCTAGATTTTTCTTAAGATTTTGCTCAGTTGGTTTGCACCATCTATCGGTTTTGGTGATCCTAGAATTAGTGTTAGGGTTTTGAAAATCGGTTAATTTCAACCAAGTGATTTGATTTTTATCATCTTCTGTATTTTCAAATTCAGTTCTTTTATTTCCCTGACTGTAACAAACATTCTGGAATTTTGATGATGTACTAATTGTTATATTTTTAAGCTTAGTATTGTAGAAATTTGACTTATCCAAAGTAGCACCTGAAAAATTTACCTTTTGCAGAGTAGCAGAACTAAAAATGGATAATGTCAAGTCTGCATTTATTAAGCTTACATCAGTCAGATTAGCTTTTGTCATATCGGCTTTGTAAATTTTTACTCCATTCATATCGACATCTTGTAATACTAGATCTTGTAAATTAGCGCGATCTAATTTAATTTCTGGGTTGGGTTTGTTTATCAAGTTTGATTCAGCCAGATAAGTGATAACTTTCCCTTTTCTTGGGCCATCTAATTCATCTAAAACAGCTAGTGTTAAAGCTCGGGCAATAGCTTGAGACTCTGGTGACAATTTAGGTTGATTTTGATCCAGCGATGGAGAGCCAGTTGGCTTATTATTAGATTTTGGCAACGTTTTTTCTGCGAGAATTAAAGTTTGCATCTTGGAGAAATAATCTTTTAAAAGTTCTTGCTGTTTTCCCTCTTTAGCTCTTTGCTTGTCTCTAGTTTCAGAAGCAGAATTTAAATAGAAAGCACCAAAAGCTAACATCAAAGGGACAATCAATAATTGTAACCAATCCCAAAAACTTTTTTTCTGGAAGCCAGACCATTTAAAATTTGATATCCAGTTTGATATGATGATTACAAGCAATATACTAAGCGAGATTAACGCCCCTGAAAGCAGCCCTTTTATCCAGGGTTTATCACTTCCCAATTCATCGCTTATCAGAGCCATAGCAACGACTATCCAAAACACAAATATAACCAAGAATATATATACCCAATTTTTTCCTTTCTCGAAGAAATCTCTAATTATATTATGTTTAAGTCGCGGTGATTGCTGCTTCAGATAGCTAGCAAAATCTATATCAATTGGTTCACTATCTTTGTCTGTTCCAGCTTCGTCATCAGTGAATATCAGAAAAGCTAGAGCTTTGCCATTTATTTTTTTTTTCGATGAATTTTTTGGCAAATCATTCAACCATCTTAAGGAATACTTTAGTCGTTCAATAATCTCATCGCTTTCAAAGAGCGAGTAAATCCCAGGAACTCCTCTGATATCAAGATTGCGATGTTCGATAATATCATGTTCGATAATATCATGTCGTTTTAGTATTTGCAGTTCCTTAGCTTCTATCGTTCCTATGTTAAAGAAGTGTGTATTTGATAAGCCGATTCCGTAATGCCAAAGTTCCTTCTCTTGTTCCCACCATTTGACAAGCTTGCCATAGTATTCACTATCTGGATTAACGGTTTCTTCAATGCGTATAATTAATCGTGCGATTTCTGAAGCTGTCATAAATATCCTTAGTGGTGCAGAAAACCCATGAAAGACTGGCTGTACAAGGAGTCCGAATTAGATAGCGGGTTGGCAGGAGGAAAAACTTTATGAGATGCTTAAGTTCCGCAACTAAAAGACATCGCTAGGTCAGCCTTTATCTTTGTATCTTAAACTATTTGAACAACTAAGTCAATCAGGGTAAGCGCTTCTTAACAATCCTTGACAAAATGAACTTTATGTGGGTTGCTTATCCCATTTTTCTTTATTTGTGGCCGGCATCCTACACGCTTTTCCCTTTCTGGGAGAGGGGTTGGTTATGAGGGTAATTAACCATCTCTGCCATTACTTTAGAAAAATGGTATTATTGCCTTTTGTCAACGGGGAAGTCCAGATATTCAGCCAACCCTCAATACATCGGAGCGAGAATTATTCTCAATGAGAGGAAAACTTCCAAAGAAGAAATCAGGAAAGACCTCCCACACGGGCATATTCTAAAATTGACTGGCTGAGAGCATCGCGATCATCGCCGGTGAGGTAATAACTCCGGCCGCCGATATCATTGAGAAATCGCAGTAGGGCAAGACAAGCAGACTCTAGATCCGCCCGGTGTCGGGCAGCCGCTAAAGCTTGTTCAGAGGTGGCATAAACTAGGCGATCGCTAATTCCTTCCCTGCCATCCACTCGCCAACATTGAAAAGAATAACCCTGCATTTCTAGGATCAATTCAATCTGCCAGCCGTGATAGTCAAATCGCGTGTAAATCATGTCAAGCTGCCCCTTGTAGGAGAGGAAAGTCACAGGTTTGACCGCTCTGATTGTCTAGAAGTCCCGCACCTGTCTAACTCTCTAACCTAACGGCTGATTATGGAAACCCCCTGCAAACTTCGTGCAGATTTCGTGCAGAAATAATTTTGTCCACTGTCCCAAGGCAGATATTACCTTAAACGATAACCAAGACCGTGAACGGTTTCAATAAAGTCTTCCGGCGCGCCCAGGGATTTTAGCTTGTGACGAAGACCGCGAATATGGGAAGTAACGGTTTCCTCGGCCGGAGAATCGTCCAAAGACCAAACTCGCTCAATAATACCCGATCGACTTAAGACCCGGCGCCCATGGCTAACAAGTAATTCTAAGAGCGCGAATTCCTTGGGGGTGAGGGAAAGAAGTTGACCGTTATAGCTGGCCTCGTGGGTGCTGGGATTTAACTGCAAACCCCCCCAAGATAATAAAACACTGCTGGTGCTGCTACCGCGTCGGATCAAGGCCCGAATCCGCGCCATTAATTCACCTAAATCGAAGGGTTTAGTGACATAATCATCGGCCCCTGCGTCTAATCCGTCAATTTTATCGATTACTGTATCCCTTGCGGTTAATAATAGGACGGGAACGGTGGCGTTTACCGAGACGGGATGATGGGATTGCGCTCGTCGCAGACGTTGACAGAGCAAAGTTCCGCTTAATTTTGGCAGGGTGACATCGAGAACTAAAAGGTCATATTTGCCTAATTCTAGCCAATTCCAGCCTTCTTCTCCGTCTCTAGCCACATCGACAACGTATTGTCGCTCGCTCAAGGCCTCTCGCAAAATCTCGGCTAGTTGCATATCATCTTCTACTACTAAAATTCGCATGGTCTAGAGATGGAGTAAGCTGGAAATAGTGTCAGTTAACTGCTGATGAATTGGCTCAAACAAGGAAAATGGATCGCGGGAGGTTTCGGGCTAACTGTCTTATCGAAAATTTGGGTTAAAACCCCGTCCTTTTAGGACGGCTTTAAGCTACAATGGGAAAAGCGATAACCAAGCTAAAAACTGAACCTTGACAACAGATAGTAGGGGGTTTCGTTCAGAAAAGACTTCAAATTCGGCCTTGAACGAGT
>MTBT01000318.1:30404-31717 GCA_002282935.1 Microcystis sp. LSC13-02
GCTATCTGCGTCAACCCCGTTGACGCGACCACCCTAAAAAAGTGGCGTGGTGAGGAATCGCCGTCCGTTTTACGGCGGCGAGGATGTCAATGATGGGAACTATTAGCCTAGTTTCCTATCGCAATACCCTCACCCTGCGTCAGCGCGCTGCCGAGGTGGAAGTTACCTACGAGATCATCGATAATCTCAGTAATCTTTACGCTAACATGGCCGTGGCCGAATCGGGAAGAAGGGGTTATATTAAAACTGGCAGCCCTAGCGAGTTAGGTCGTCATCGTCGAGCGATCGCTTTGATGAAATCTAACTGGCAACTCCTGGCCAAACAACTAGAAAACGGCACAGATTTCGAGCGGGAAATGGTGGCTCAGATCGGGGATTTAATGTATCGGCGAATTGCTTTATTTAATCAATCGATCGCCACCTATAAACCCGATCAGTCCGATGATATTTCCCAAGATGCAATCACGGTTAAAAGTGTCGAGTTCCGGGATAAGTTTCAAAATCTTCTTACCTATTTACAAGCTAGTCAGAAAAGGAATTTAAGAATTAGCATCGCTAGTTCTAGGGATAGTATACGCGAAAATTCTCTGTTGGTTTTACTGGGAACTTTTATCAGTTTTGTGATTATTTGCGGAGTTTATATTTTAGTTTTTTGGCAACAGAAACGGCAACGAAATAGTGAGGAAATTCAACGTTTTTTACTACAGGAAAAAGAACTTTCCGATCTAAAAATTCAGCTTTTTTCAATGATATCTCATGAGTTCCGAACCCCTTTAACCGTGATTTTTTCTGCCTCGCAGTTATTAGAAAATAGCTTAAAAGATGCAGAACAATCAACCAGAAAAAATCTATATAGAATCCAGTCTTCTGTCAAGCTAATGAATCAATTCTTAACAGATATTTTGATTTTAACAAAGGCAGAATCTGGCAATCTCAGTTGTCAACTAGAGCCGCTCGATATTGAAGCTTTTTGTTTAAATTTAGTCGAGGATTTTCAATTTATCAATAAAAATAATACCCCGATTAAATTTGTCAGTCAGGGATTGATGATTCGTCCTTATCTAGATGAGAAACTGCTCTACTCGATTTTAAGTAATTTACTCTTAAATGCGATTAAATATTCCCCCACGGGAGCAGGGATTAGTTTGATTTTGGGGAAAGATAGCGATCGCATTGTTTTTCAAGTCCAAGATCATGGTATCGGCATTGCCGAGGAAGATAGAGTTGACACTCCCCGCTCTAAAGAGACGGGGATTCTTGGTTCACAGAGATTACTTGCTTAGACAGAATTGCTTCTGAAAAAGTAGAGGTAT
>MTBT01000319.1 GCA_002282935.1 Microcystis sp. LSC13-02
AAAACAATTGACAAAAATCGCCAAATGTTTTTCTTGATAAGGGTTTCATCTCTTATAATGCTGTCCGTTGCATAAGACAAACCGAAGAACCTTTTTATCGGATTTATTTTTAGAGAAAACCATCAAATCATAACTTCCAGCTTGGGGAAAGGAAACTTTAATTGTTGCTTGTCCATTGACTCTTTGAATTAATGGTAAATGGCTATTGATAGGTAAATTATTTTGCTGCAATTGAGCAGAAATCTGGGTGTGAGGAGGAACTTGTAAAATAACTTCTGTTATTCCTGAAGACTGGATATTATAACTATTGTGATTGACTAATTTTATGCCATCTCGAAAAAATTGTGATGTCACAATCGGCCAAGAATCAAATTGTTGTTTTCTATAAACTTTCGGTAATAATTGCCACTGAGTTTGTTCGGGGAAATGACTATAAATTAATTGTGCGGGTGGAGTAGCAAAATAATGAGGATTAAATTGCCGTTGAAATTGATTGTTATTGACTACTCCCGCACCCCAAGTTGCATCAATTAGATACCAAGCATTATTAATTCTGACAGTATTCCAAGCATGGTTAGCATCACTAGCATTGCCCACTAGATAGCCGAATCCTTTAGCATAACCGATAACAACTGCTGATTTTAATCCCATTTTTTCTGCTAAAGCTTGATAAAGATTGGCATACCCTGAACAGACAGCAAAACGATTTTTGAGAACCACATAAGGACTCGCATCACCGTAATTACCCCTTAAAAAACTTGCCACATCGTAGGTAATATTATGGGTAATCCAAACGTAAATAATGCGGGCTTTTTCTGCTTCTGTTTTGGCATATTTAGATAGAATTGTTGCTAATTCTGATAGAGAATTTCCTTGGTAATTGATGCTGCGAGCTAGACGATCAATATTTTGATAATTTCCCTGTCTAACTTGGTGATTATTCCCAGGAATAATTGGCTGAGAAAGTTGCAGATTATTAGTATTATAAATTAAGTTATTGGCTGGTTTAAATGATTGAAAATTCCTGAGCAGTTGAGAACTTTGGTTTTTAAATGCCATCCCAACGGACATTAAAACTAAAAAGATGAAAATCCCTGGAATTGTCCTTCCCGATTGCCGATTCTTACGGCGGCGATAATTTCTTTTATAAGCCATAGTTGCTGCTAATAAAAAGTCAAGATTACCAGTCTTAGCCTGATCTGCTCCTATTATCTCTCAAACCTAACTATTTTTTTGAGATTTTTCTGTGATCTTAATCACTGACAATTAAAATATTAATCTAGCTAAAGTAATAAGTGTGTTAGTTTTGGCTAACACACCCAAAATTAAGATTAAAGTTTTTACCCTTATCTAACCGTAAACTTTCCCATAATACTCTTGATATTCTTTGGATAACAAAGGTTGCCACCAATCCCGATGATCGAGATACCATTGAATGGTTTTTCTTAATCCCCCCTCTACCGTTTCTTGAGGTTGCCAACCTAATTCAGTGCGAATTTTACTAGCATCAATAGCATACCGGCGATCGTGTCCAGGGCGGTCCTTGACAAAAGTAATTAAATTCTGAGCAGGTTTCACGGGTAAATCGGGAGCTAATTCATTCATTAACTCACATAACATCCTGACTAAATCAATATTTTTTACTTCATTATTTCCGCCAATATTATAGGTTTCTCCAGCTTTTCCTTGATTAATAACTGTATCTAAAGCTTGACAATGATCCCGCACATATAACCAATCTCGAACATTTTGACCATCACCATAAACGGGCAAAGGTTTACCCAAAAGAATATTAATACACATCAAAGGAATTAACTTTTCGGGAAAATGATAGGAACCATAATTATTAGAGCAATTAGTAATAATTGTTGGCATTCCGTAGGTATGAAAATAAGCTCTCGCTAGATGATCACTCCCCGCTTTTGAGGCAGAATAGGGACTATTAGGAGCATAGGGAGTAGTTTCGGTAAAAGCCAGATCATCTACTCCTAAACTGCCATAAACCTCATCGGTGGAAACGTGCAGAAAACGATAGTTATCGGGTTGATGATTACTTAACCAATGTTGCCGAAAACTTTCTAATAGAGTAAAAGTTCCCACCACATTAGTTTGCACAAAAGCCCCAGGTCCAAGAATCGATCGATCCACATGGGATTCGGCGGCAAAATGGGCAACTGTATCGATATTTTCACCAGCAAATAATTCATCAACTAAAGCTCGATCGCAGATATCCCCTTGCAGAAAACGGAAATTCTTTCTATCTTTCAGTGTCGCTAAATTATTCAAATTGCCCGCGTAGGTAAGAGCATCAAGAACAATTACACGATCCTCATGATAATTCTCGCACCAATGATGAACAAAATTCGAGCCGATAAATCCTGCTCCACCAGTAATTACTATGCTTCTAGCTTGATTTTCTGTCGTCATGGCCACCTCTAGCAAAAGTTTGCTACTTATTTTAGTCCTTTTTGCTTCACACTTCTTCATCAAAAGTGATCTGATCGGAACGATAATCCGGCGGTTCAACGTGAATTAAAATTCTCACAGGGCTAAATTGTTGGGTTAATCTTGCTTCTACCGCTTCCGTGATTGCGTGAGCAGTTTCCACATCTTGAGCGGAGACAACTAGGTGCATTTCTATAAATACCTGTCTTCCCACCACTCCCCGAGATGCGATCGCATGACAATTAAGCACCCCCGGCACCTCCATCACAATTTGATGAATCACTTCAGGAGCGATCGCCATTTCATCCACTAACAAAGGTAAATTCTCCATCAGGACTTTCCAACCACTGCTAAACACCAAAAAAGCGACGGGAAAGGACAAAATCGCATCTAACCATTGTAATTGGGGAATATTAGCCGTATTACCCACCCAAACCCCCACTAAACCCAATAAAACCGTAATTGTCACCCACACATCACTCATGGTATGACGAGCATCGGCAATCAAAATCGCACTACCGACACGCTGCCCCACCGATCTTTCATAATAAGTAACAAAAATATTCACCCCTAAAACGATAATTAATAGCCATAACTCAGGACCGGCAATCTCGATCGGTTTGCCTCCTTTGATAATACGCATGATCGCCCCTTGCAAAATTTCAAAACAGGCAATCCCCAAAAAGGCGGCGATCGCTAAAGCTCCGATCGCTTCGTATTTCAGATGTCCGTAAGGATGATCTCGATCGGGATAGGGAGAGGAAAACCGCATCGCTACCAATCCCAAGACATTATTCGCACTATCGGTGACACTATGGAGAGCATCCGCTTGCAGACTTAAAGCACCAATTCTCAAACCCACCCACGCTTTGATCGCCATAACCAAAATGTTCAGCATCAGGGTGATCCAGAGAACCTTTTGGACGGTAGCCCGATTATCTCTTAAAACAGCCACAGGATTATCAGTTTTTTAGCTATCAGTTATCAGTTATCAGTTATCAGTTATCAGTTATCAGTTATCAGTTATCAGGGAAATTTCAACTAAAACCCCAAAAACCCAAAAACCCAACTATTTGAGGGTTTAAAAACGGCAAAAATAAGGATTAAATTGCCTAAAGTATGTAAATAGACCATTTAATTGATTATCATTCATTTTTAATTCTCCTGACTACTGACTACTGACTACTGACCCTAACAAAAATTTTTGATTTTTACAAGAGGTCTAGTCAACAACAATTGATTATCTCCTCAAATAACAGACTCCCATCGGTCAAATTGAGCAGCGGATCGGCAGCGCGTTCGGGATGAGGCATCATTCCTAGCACATTTCTGGCTTTATTGGTAATTCCTGCAATATTATTTAACGATCCGTTAGGATTCCCTGACTCATTTGCCTCTCCTGTGGCAGTACAGTAACGAAAGAGAATTTGTCCGTTATCCTCCAGAGATTTTAACGTATCTTCTGCGGCATAATAACGCCCTTCCCCGTGGGCAATCGGCAAATTAAGCACCTGTTGCGGTTGATAACCTCGCGTCCAGACAGATTGATTATTTTCCACTTTTACCGGCACTCGATCGCAGATAAAATGTAAATCGCGATTACGAATTAACGCACCGGGTAGCAGCCCAATTTCCGTTAATACCTGAAAACCGTTACAGATGCCTAAAACTAATTTACCTTTTTCAGCTTCTTCTCGGACAGTTTTCATCGCTGGCGAAAACCGAGCGATCGCACCACAGCGCAAATAATCGCCGTAACTAAATCCCCCCGGCACCACGATCACATCCAAATCCGATAGCTCCGTCTCTTGATGCCAAACATAGCGGGTAGGTTGCCGAAAAATCCCCTCCGTCACCGTTGCCACATCTCGATCGCAATTCGATCCAGGGAAAACAATAATCCCAAACTTCATAATTTTTAACTTGGTTAATTCATTTTGCAAAAAGCTCTCATCGAAAATTTTGGGTCTGAAACCCCGTCGTTCTACGACGGCTTTACTGTTAAATATTAACACATTTACGAAATATATGCTAAAATGCT
>MTBT01000320.1 GCA_002282935.1 Microcystis sp. LSC13-02
AGGTGCGAAACCCCGCAAGGGAAAGAAGCAGAAACCTAAATCGTGAGGTTTGGGAATCACCGTCCGTTTACGGCGGTGAGGATGTCAAAGATCGGTAATAATTTAAGAGTCACTGATAATTCTCGATTGTCGATATTTCTACAAAGTTAAGATGCGAACCGAGCAGTTCTTGTTTGAGTTAGCTCTGGCTCGGTTATCAGTTATGAGTTATAGATAAATTTACTGAGGTGATATTTTTTCTCATTTTCCTAGGCTTAATTAACCTGATGTCCAGACATTTAACTTGATATTAAAAATTAGGAATTACCCCAAAAAAAGAGCCTAAATCAATCAATAAGTCCTTCCCAAAAATAAAAAAAGGAATAAATACTGATGTTGAAAGCTTGTATTAATGGCACTTTTGCCCCTTGACTGTTCCCTTTTTGTTAACCACAAAGACGGGAAGTTAGGAGATAGGGATTTAGGGAGATGGGGAAATAGGGAGATGGGGAAATTTCACCTAATACTAAATCCGGTTATTAAAGACTGATTATTTATCCCCCCTTTTGCCTTTTGCATGAGTGCCTTTTGCCTGTCTTGATATGTAGCCTATACTCAACGGATTTAGTATAAATTCCCCACACCCCACTACCCCAACCCCCAACCCCCAACCCCCACCGAAAAACTTTTTTAGCAGACCCTAACTAGGGGAGAAAAGGAAGGTGAGAGGAACCATTCAAGATAAAGCAGCGATCGCTTGTTCTAGGGCCAGGGAAATATGAGTCCAATGGGTTCCCCCCTGACAAAAAACGATATAGGGTTCCCGTAGGGGTCCATCGGCGGAGAATTCCGAGGTGCTACCATCGATAAACGTGCCACCAGCCATCACTACTTGGCTCTCATAGCCTGGCATTTGGGCAGGAACGGGATCCAAGTAGGAACCGATGGGAGAATAGGCTTGAATGGCTTTACAGAAGGCAATCAGCTTATCGGGGGAACCGAGTTTAATCGCTTGAATAATATCGCGTCGAGGCACAAAAGGAGCAGGATTGACTGGATAACCCAACTTATCGCCCACATAGGCAATTAAATGACTGCCTTTCATCGCTTCTCCCACCATTTGCGGTGCTAGAAACAATCCCTGATAAAGAAGACGATTTTGGTCAAAAGTCGCCCCTCCCTCCCTACCGATCCCCGGTGCTGTCAGACGATAGCAGGCCATTTCCACTAATTCCGCTTTACCTGCTATGTATCCCCCGGCCGTGACGATTGTACCTCCGGGATTTTTAATTAGAGAACCGGCCATTAGATCTGCCCCCAAGTCGGTGGGTTCTTTGGTGTTGATAAATTCTCCATAGCAATTATCGACAAAACAGACCGTATTCGGGTTTTGTTGTTTAACTATACGGACAATTCTCTCGATTTCGTCAATAGACAAACTCGATCGCCACGAATAACCGCAAGACCTTTGAATATGTACTAAACGGGTTTGGGGTTTAACTGCCGTTTCTAAAGCCAACCAATCGATCGCACCGGTAGAATCTAGCTCTAATTGCCGATAACTAACGCCAAAATCCTTTAAAGAGCCTTGACCACTGCCCCTAATCCCGATTACTTCCTCTAGGGTATCGTAGGGCGCACCCGCTACCGCTAACATTTCATCCCCCGGTCGGAGAACCCCATACAAGGCACAGGCGATCGCATGGGTTCCTGAAACAAATTGTACTCGCACCGCTGCCTTTTCGGCCCCTAGGGCTTGGGCGAACACTTGATCTAAAGTATCCCGTCCCAAGTCATCATGACCATAACCACTAACACTAGCAAAATGATGCACCCCGACGCGGTTTTCACGGAAAGCGCCGAGGACTTGACGGAGATTTTCCTTGACCTGTGCGTCAATTTCCGAAAAGATGGGGAGTAAGGCCTTTTCTGCCCTGTGGAGTAGAGAGGAGATATCCATCAAACAATAGACTGTGATCTGTATTGCATTTACCAAGCCTACTGATCATACAACGCCAATCCTTCCGCTTAAAACATCTGCCAAGGTTGATATTAGGAATGATTAGAGCGGCCCACCTGGGGGGGGTGAGGCTCCCTGTGGTGGGGTACCGGGGGGAGGGCCACCAGCAGCCGGTTCATTCCCCCTGCCACCAAAGAGACTTTGCCAAGAAAAACCCTGGGGTGGTCGGGTGTCCGAGGATGGATTAATTAAGATATGTTCGGAGCCATCGAGTCCGCTTTTGACTTCGGTACGATTGCCGATAGTAACGCCAGTGGTAATGGGGACAAATCGGGGTGGTTGGTTAGGTGCGCCAACAAAAACACCAGTTTGCTCGTTCTGACGGGTAACGGCAATAGTTGGCACGGTTAAAGCGTTTTTCAGTTGGCCGACTTGGAAATCGGTAGAAACATTCATTCCCGCTTTTAATTCCCTGGCCGCCTTTTCTTCTAGGGTCACTTTCACTTCAAAACTGGTGACATTTTGTTCTACCGTTGCCTGGGTGGCAATCAGAGAGACTCGTCCATGAAATACCTTATCTGGATAAGCATCGGCTGTAATCGTCACCTTTTGCCCAACCCGGATCTTATCAATGTTTTTTTCTGCTACATTGCTGACCACTTCATTTTGTGAAACCAGGGATAAAATCGAGGAAGAAGTGGCCGAAGATACGGAACTGCCGGTCGTAGTAGGAGCCACAAAAGCTCCCGGTTCAGCATAGACAAAAGTAACCACCCCGTCAAAGGGTGCTTTAATGATGGTATCCTCAATCTGAGTTTTAACATTTTGTAGAGAACCCTGAGCAGTGGTCACTTCCGCCCGAGCTTGATCGATTTCCTCCTGTCTTGTTCCGGCTTGGAGAAGGTCTAAAACCTGTTGTTGACTTCTTACTGCCGCCTGCGCTTGGGTAATTTCTTCGGAGCGAGTTCCTTCTTTAAGGAGAGATAGCTTTTCTTGGGATTCAATCACGGCAGCCTGGGTGCTATCCCTGGTTGCCAGTTTTTCGTTTAAAGTCTGTTGAGATATGGCTCCTTCGTTGAAAAGTAGCTGATTGCGACGATATTCATCATCAGATTTTTTGAAAATGGCTTTTAGCCCTTCTAAACGAGCTTTTTCTTGGGCAATTTCCTGATAACGATTACCAGCCATCAGTTTTTGTAGGTTGGCTTCTAGTTCTTCCAGTTTCGCTTGGGCTTGAGCGATTTCTTGGGGACGATTACCAGCGATTAGTTTGCGGAGATTAGCTTGGGCTGCCGCTAGTTTGCCCTGGGATTCTAATAATTGACCCTGCCAATCAGAATCGTCCATTCTAGCAATTATCTGCCCTTTTTTGACAGTATAACCCTCATCTACTAGCAGTGCTTTCAGAATCCCTGCTGTTTTAGGGCTAACATTAACCACTTTTTCTGGTTCAACAGTGCCATTAGCGGAAACGATGATCGTTAGATCCGTCTTTTCCACGGCTACAGGCAGCGGACGGGAACTACCCTGGTGGGGGGTATGCCCAAACTGACGATAGGCGAGAACACTACCACCTATGGCTAAAAATAATGTTAGTAATCCCAATGCCCAGCTAATTGCGGGCTGTTTGTTAACTTTTTGGAAGGAGGAAGTATCTGACATAGTGAGTAGGAAACTGGCGGGTTAATTTAGAGAGAACCTGATGGTTGAACAGTCTGTTCCGATTCCACAGCACCATAATCGAGCTTAATAATGTGATCGGCTAGATGAAAATAGCGATCATCATGGCTAATAACAATAACTATTTTTCCTCTTTCTTTCAGTTGTAGCAGTATCTGTTTATAGAATAGTTCCCTAAAACGGGGTTCTTGGTCGGCGGCCCATTCATCAAACACATAGATAGGACGATCTTCTAAATAGGCTGTTAATAAAGCCAGTCGTTTCCTTTGTCCTTGAGATAGTTCTGTGGTGGATAAAACTCCATTTTTGATCGTAACTTTATGGGCTAATTGCAGTTGCATCAGATAATTTTCCACTTCTTGATCGAGATTGGGGCGATCAAAACCAAGAAAACTATCGAATAAGTAAAAATCATAGAAAATTGCCGAGAAATGTTGACGATACCACTCCACATTATCTTGGGTAATACGTTTACCATTGAGATAAATTGCTCCCGATAGGGGTGGGTATAGTCCTGTAATTAGTTTAGCTAAAGTTGACTTGCCGCTGCCATTGCCGCCAATAATAAAGATCAGTTCCCCTGGTTGCCAAGAAAAGCTAATTGGTCCGAGCAGAAACCCCTTTTCATCTGTCCTTGGCGGTGGTGGCGGGTTGCCTTTTTGAGAATAGGGGGGATGGGATGGAAAGGGAATTGGTTTCCTCTCGGAGGAGGGGGATTCTGGTGCCAGTGCCGGTAAACTATTGGCAAAACCTTGAGAAAGGCCTTCGGGGGGGAAAGGTGGATGGCCTTCGGGGGGGAAAGGTGGATGACCTTCGGGGAAACCTTCGGGGGGGAAAGGTGGTAATTCTGGGTGATAGAGATAGGTGACAGCTTGAAATTGTAGTTGACAGGAGGGACTGATGGATAAAACTAGGGTATCTGCTTCCGAGAGACTGGAGAGAGATAATTTCATCCTTTCAATTTTTCGCAGGGCAATATTTCCCCGGACTAATTCAGGAATGCGATTGAGCATATTCTGCATTGGCAAGGCGATGAAAGTACCAATTAAAACATAGGCGGCTAACATCGTTAAAGGAATGTCTAAAAACAAAGGTAGAATGAACAGAATAAATCCCAAACTGAGAAACTGAGATAGTTGTCCAAACCCGTTAGCGATCGCAAATCTTTTCATCGCTTTGGTATTTAGTTGCCGAAGCTGGACGGCACTACTCTGCAATTCCCTCTCCATGAAAGCCTGCCTTTTGGACTGATTGAGCTTGAGTTCTTTGATGCCGCCCATCAAGGCTTGAAAATGCTTAAATAGGATGTCTTCTTCTTCCCTCGACTTAAAAAATAAACGTTCGGCCTTATTCAGGATCCTTTGCACAAACCAGATGGCACTAATAGTAGAAGCTATTGTTAAGACGAAAAGGGCATTAGATAGCCAAGCAAAGTAAACGAAACAGCCGACAACTGTAGCCAAATCCACACAAATATTCGGCACGGATGCCACTGCATGAGTTAGGGTATGAACATCATCGGTAAAACTAACCAAAAGACGATTTTCTTTCAGTCTCTCTAGATGTTCTAAAGGAGAGGACAAAATATTTTTACTCAATTTCAATCGCAGTTCATAGATAGCATTCTGCGAGAGAAAAATCAGCATAAATTGCGAGATAATGCTGGTTACTATAACAAATATCGCCAACATACTAAAGTTTCGTAGAGCATTGATCGCATGACCCTCATGGACTTCTCGATTAATCAAAGAAATTAAAAGAGCATTGCCAACACCGCTAACTAAACCTGCTACGATAGCAATAGTGATATGTTTCCAGGATATGGCCAGCAAAAATCTCAAAAATTCCATTAAGTTTGTCCTCCTGTCGGGTGATAGATTTTCAAGAGTGGGGTTAAATCTTCTCTAGGAGAATTCCTTCAATACCAACTCCTGGGGCAAAAGAGAAGGCCAAACCTGTCAAAGATGCGGCGTTTTTACGAGTAACTCCGCTCTTATTTTGTTTAAGAGCTTGCGTCTCACATCCTTGTTCTAATCTTAAGATCATGCGTTCCATTACAAATAAAATCGCACAACTCAGTAGGTTGCCGTATTGACGGAGAACTCCCCAACTATCGGCCACTTGTTCATCATTTAAATCTAGGGAAAGTTGCACTTTTTCAATAATTTTTGTCCCGCCAGGGTGAACCACCCACAAATCAATATCTTTCTTGGTTATCTCATGACTATTCAGAAAATTAGTAATAATTCGACCGACACCAGACTCAATATAATCAGGTAATTGACGGGACAGCAGACAGGTAACACCATTGTCTCTAATACCTAAGCTAATGCCGTCTTCGGTATTTTCGGCCAGATAACTAAAATTATCCCGAATGATAAATTTTCCTCGACCTTGTATTTGTTCTGGTTCGTAGGCTCCGATTACTACTGCCGCACAACCATCACCAAAAATACTATGAATGATAATGTCATTTAAATCATCTTGAAAAACGGCATTAATAGAACTTAATTCTAAACAAATCACTAAAGCTTTATGCTCAGGGTTGGCTCTTACATGATCACAGGCTACTCGTAAACCATTCATCGCAGCTGCACAACCCATAAAATTAACTGGCACTCTAGCAATGTTGCGTCGAAGTCCTAAACTTTTAATTAATTGAGCATCTATACCCGGAGCCACAAAACCTGTACTGGTGACGAATACGATTAGACCAATAGAATCCTCGATCTTTTCTGTACTCAAAGGATTATGCTTTTTCTGTTGCTCCGATGCGGCTAAAAGCACTCTTCTCGTCACATCTTCTGCTAGGGGAAGCCCATATTTTTCGTACATTTGCATTCGTTGTTCAATAGTTCCCTTTTCTCGACTAAAGTTGACAGTTTCTTCGGTTAATAAATTAATCGCTAGATGCCTGGTGTCAATCCGGGTATGTTGGTAGATTTTTTCGATACGATGTTGATTCTTCTCTAGACCTTTGAGGTTAGCTAAAAATTTAGCGGCATCCGTTTGTTGGACAAGATTGCCCGGAGTGCCAGTGGCGAGACTTTCAATGACAGGTAAAAACTGAGAAGATTGCATGGCAAATATCAGAACCAGTTTGGGTATAGTGAGGGTTTCTGTCAATCAATTCGAGAGAAAGTTAGGGGAAAGTCTGGGTCTTGATTATATCTACAAGATGCCGAATAATTTTTCTGAAACTTTCCGCCAGAATTTCTGGTTTTTGTCGGCTCAAATTGAACCAATACCAGCCCAACCTTTGACAATGTAGTCTAGGGTTGTTCCTAAGGCTTGCGGGTGAAAATGTTCTTTCAATAAGCCCAACTCTTTCTCTTTGGCTAATCGCGATGGCACGGCTAGATAGTGTTTAATTAGTGCTGGTAGGCGGTCAAAAAAGAAGTTTTGAGGTGTCGCCCATTCAACTCCGAATTTTTCCGATTCTTCCCGGACAATATCTTCACTGATGATATTGGCAAAACCGCTTTTTTGTTGGGGAAGAACGTGATGCACCCGATGGGGAGCCAAGCCCGCCGAGAGAAAACAGTCAATATATTTATTACCTACCATGGTCAAATCGTAGGAATTTTTAATCTGCATAACTGCCCAATCTTGGGTTTCCCATTGAGGTGATGCCATAGGATCTCTTGGCGGTTCTTCGGCTTCAAAATCATGACTAGCCACAATCATAAAAGTGCTAATCCAGAGGGTAAGGAAAAACTGTGCTAACCAAGCCCAAAATTGACCGTATAGACAAAAGATAACCAGTTCGATTAATAGTAATAAGTGAATACCAAAACTACCTAAAAAATGGGGGAACCCCAGCTGCCAACTGCCATACATATCCTTAACACCTGCTTTAAAAGCGAGGATACATAATTCTATAATGCGAGCAAACATTCCCGTAACCACATGGCCTATTTTATGAAATGTATGTACTGGCACTCGATAAAAACGAGGCAATTCTAACATGAAGGTGAAAACATTCTTTTTGATATCAACATCGGTCTGGGTAAAGGGATGATGCAGTAAAGTATGACCGTCTGTTACTACTAAAGCGAGGGGAACGTAGTTAATATCAAAAATATTGGCAAATACCTTGTTTAATCCTACTTGTGGCCGATGAATTAGGTAGTGACCTACCCCTGCTAGGGCAATTCTTAGCATAGCGATGAGAGGCACAAATAGGTAAATCGGCATATACTGTCTGGCCTCTAAATACAGCCCTTGCACTACAAAATAGATCAGAAAAAGACAGATACTGATCACATTAAACAGAAAATCCATGCGTTCTACTTTCTGTTTAAATTCTGGAGAGTAAACTCTGGCTTTAATCTTATTCAGCAATTGTTCTGGGTTGCGGAAATCGTATTTAGGGGTATCTCTCCAACCGTTAAAATGCTCTTTAAATAAAAAGGCAGGAGCGTTGTATTTAGGATGAATATGCTCTGGTCTTCCCTGTTGTCCAAGAGAATATTTTTGCAGGACTTTTTTGACTCTTTCGGGATTGGGATGAAAAATATTGACAATCGTGGTTATATCTCTGTTCTTGGTGCGTCCAATAAAAAATTGTCCTCCTGGATGCTTGGCAATAAATTCTGTGAGATCATAGGCTTCTCCTTCATAAATCCAGACATTCGGCAACGGCGTGCCGTCGGGAGGATGGGGAGGTGGTTCGATGTCCCCCTCCAAGGACGGCGGCATAAAGGGACTGACTCCACCCTGGTTATGGGGTGCGCCTCTGTTGGCATCCACAGGCGGTAATGAGGGCATCATTCCCGACTGATTAGGAGATGGTACTGGTGTTTGAACGTTTTGAACCGAGCTTATTTCTTGTTCTGAGTTCATGGTCAATTTTTATCCTTGCTTAATTATTTTTCAGTTATCTTCGGCAAAACCCCGCACTATACTGGCTGGGAAGATTTAAAGATAATAATCTCTTAGCCCTCTAGGATTTTGTAGATAGTAGATGTTTGAGAACTGTCACCGAGAAATTCTAGTTACTTCTAGACACAAACAAAACTGTTCTCATGAAAAAATCAAAGAAGCGACTAAAGTTTCGTATCTCAAAAAAACGGTTTAATAGTTCTTCGGTAGCTATCATTTTGAACCCTTATTTATAAATAGCTACAATTGCTTTTAATACTTAAATAGGTCAAGGCCAGTTGAGCAAATACACTCACAAAGATTTGTGCTAATCATATTACAGGTATAGAACCTGCTCTGACAGAGCAGATCAGCAACCGAAGAACCAGACTCACTAAGATTGACTGCGCTCAAAAACCCGTAGGATTAAATAACCCAAAGCGGCAATTTCTGGCGGTGAGTTTTGTAACATTCCCCCCAAAGCTTGGGCCTGTTCATCATTACCGAGTAATTGTTTTAAGAGTTCTTGATCTTGTTCTGTTAGACGCGGTAGATTGGCAGATCCTGCCCCAGCCGGTGCAAAGGGCTGCGGTGTACCTAGCGGGGGTGCATGGTGCATTCCGGGAGCCGGTGCTTGGTGCATTCCAGGAGGGTGACTCTGCGGTGCATTGGCAGGAGGGCTTTGGGGTGCGCCGGGGGGGTGAGGATGTCTTGGTGTTAACATTGATTGATGTCTCCAGATATTTACTATTATCTACTCCTTCTATCTTATTCTGGTTCTTCGTTACTTGGTATGGTTCGATCGGGTGACATAAATTGACTAAATCCTTATCTGGCAAGAGATTTAATTGATTAGTTCGCTCT
>MTBT01000321.1 GCA_002282935.1 Microcystis sp. LSC13-02
GCCAATCAGTGTTGGACGGGTGTAATTTCAGCTATTCAGTCATTATGAGGGTTATGACATTTTTGGTGGGGGTGCTAAAATCTGCTTCTAGTATCAAAATGAGAATTACTGCTTTTCGTCTTGATGGAGTCTTTCTGCCTCAAAATAATCACCCTAGATTTAATCGTAAAACCGGGGTTGGGACGAGGATAAAGTTATCCCCTCACCCAACCTTACTTACCAACGATTTAAGAAACCGCCACCATTACCCCAGCGCGGTCGGGAATTAAAGAAACCGCCACCGTCAGACCAACCATTACGCCAGGGCCGCGCATTAACGAAACTACCACCGCGACCATCTACCCAACCACCGGCACGACTATTCCCCCAACCGCGATTGCCACCATCTCCCCAGCCTAAAGCTTGTAAACTAGGATCGGCAGTACCTTCCGGCAGTTGGTTAACCCGTTCGCGTACAGCGCTAGATAGACGACTTAAACGCGCTTCAATGGGATTAGCCTCGTCTGAGGCGGCCTGAGCGGTGCTAGTCAGACCGAAGGCAGATAAAGCGAGAAGAAAGCCGACTAAACCGGTTTTATTGCGAATATTCACCTGAATTTATGCTCCTATTTGGCTTCTTGGGGATTAATTTGGGCGTGTTCGATAACTTTGAAGGCAAAAAACCCCTTTAATAATTCTGGGGGGATGGGAACCATGCCTTGACTACCGAACCAGCGATCGATTTGACTAACGGTAGCCGTATCATTGGTGATGTAATCCTGCATCATTTTAACAATGGCATAGTTGACATCATCCAAAAAAGTAGAGTTATTTTCGGGAACCATGCAAGCGATGCCAAAATTAGCTAGAGCTTCTTCGGGGACGATTTCGTAGATTTTAGGGTTATCTCTGAGGATTGTTCCCGCTAAAGAAATGCTATCCCCCGCTATTGCGTCGATTTTACCGGTTTTTAAAGCTTCGATCGCTTCTTCTACGGTGCTGTAGGTAGTAACAATTGTCGCTTGCGGTTGTACTAATTTAATCACATCCACGGCCGCAGAAGTGGGAACCAAGGCGATGCGTTTACCGATTAGGGATTGAGGAGTGGAGAGATTGCTCCCTTTTTTAGCTAAAATCCTAATCCCAGAAATGCTGTAACTGATGGAAAAATCGACAACTTTCGCCCTTTCCCAAGTAAAAGCCGTACTACAAGCGATATCGATTTCCCCGCTACGAATGAGATTAATTTTCTCTCCGGGTTGATTAGCTTCAATCATTTGCAGGGTGACGGGACGACCGAGACGAGTTTCCAATCGTTTTCTAATTCGTTCTAACACATCCATAGAATAGCCGACTAATTCCCCTTTATCATCGATGTACGAGTAGGGAATCGCATCAAAACGGGTTCCTACGGTCAAAAATCCCGTGCGAGCCACTTTTTCCACCACTGTTTCCGCTAAACTTGCACTAGCGAGGAACATAGGCAATATGCAACCTAGTCCCACTAACTGTAAAATTTTCTTCATAAATCGAGTGCTTGCTCCCGTACAAACATAACTATACTAGAATTCGCTAAAAAATCTTCAAGGTTTCCATAATAATTTCTGTGAACTTTTACAAATTAGATGGCGGTTCAAGGCGAATTAATTGACCGTTACCTTCATCGGTGAGCAGGTATAAAAATCCGTCGGGACTTTGACGCACATCCCGCACCCTCTGACCGATGGGAATCGCTTCTTGATTGATAATGTCACCCGATTTATCCACTTCCAGACGCCGAATATCCCCGGAAACTAAACCACCGGCGAATAAATTTCCCTGCCAATTAGGAAAGCGATTACCGGTATAAAAGACCAATCCCGAAGGAGCGATCGCAGGTGTCCAAATTGTTTTCGGATCGATCAGCCCGGGGCGAGATTTTTTGCTGGAAACTGGGGTATTAGTGCCGTACTCTTGACTGGCAGAAACCACTGGCCAACCGTAATTTTTACCTTTTTCAATTAAATTTAATTCATCCCCTCCTTTTGCTCCGTGTTCTGTTGCCCAGACTCTTTTAGTCATTGGATCAAAGCTGATTCCTTGAATATTCCGATGACCATAACTCCAAATTTTAGAACCCGCAAAAGGATTATCTTTAGGTAGAGAACCATCGTCATTGATGCGGATAATTTTACCTAAATGACTTTGCAGATTTTGGGACTGTTTTCTAATTAAATCTCCCGCTAATTGTAGGGGAGGATTACCCCCGTCCCCAAGCGCTACCAATAAAGTGCCATCCGGTAGCCATAATAACCGCGAACCGAAGTGTTGAGAGCCGGTTTTTGCCTGGGAAACTTCAAAAATAACCTGCACATCTCGCAAACTTGTACCATCATAAACCGCACGAGCGACGCGGGTACGATTAGCCTCCTGGTCTCCGTGGGCATAAGTTAGATAAATCCAGCGATTTTGGGCAAATTGGGGATGAATTGCCACATCGAGCAGTCCTCCTTGTCCGACGGCAAAAACTTCGGGAACTCCAGCGATGGCTTTTGAGTCTAATTTACCCTCTCTAACCACTCTTAAACGACCGGGGCGCTCTGTGATCAGGATTTCCCCGTTAGGTAGCCAAACCATCGACCAAGGATGCTCTAAACCCTCGATTACGGTCACTTTTTGCCATTGATTTGTCTGGGAATTATTCGCCGAAGTTAATACATTTGCACCTTGACAACTGGAGATAATCATGGTAAGCAAAACGCTAGATACTAAAGGCGAGAAAATGCGATTGAGAGAATTAAGCATTAGTTGGTAACTCCCCAAGTTTGCCATAGCATAGACATCATTAAGGTTGGTTCGGGTTAATTGCTCGTACAAACTATTTGGCAATACCTCTAATTTTCGCTTTTACTTTTTCAATGAATGAAGAAGAATTCACATCATGGAGATGTTGTTTACTCGCTTTATTTAGGATTGATGCCACTAAACCAAAGGAGGACTGAGAAGAAAAAATCAAATCATTACAACTAGCTAACAAATACATATCCATTAATGCTTCTCATTTTGAACGCAATCGGGACATTGATCCCAGTTCTGGTGCATTCTTTCTCCTGAGGGTGGAAACCATTTTGTGGTGGTGATAATATTTGGGAACTCCTGTTGAAATTTTTCAACAACTTCTTGAGAATCTGTGGACAAGAAAATGCTGTTAAATTTATTGTTTTTGTTGATTTTTTTAGTATTAGTAATTAGCTTATCTAAAGGAATCTTCATGTCTGTGTATCTGACATGAACGCCTAGGGTATTCACTCCAAAGTAAGATGATCTGAAATCTTCGATAGACTGAACAATTTCAGGTTTCAGGCTTAGATGAGAGTTTAATACCTGTTTGATAATAGTACGATCATCCATTTTTGCCAAGTAATCGAACTTGCCATGAAAAAGTTGTCTCATCTGGTTGATTTTATGAGTATAGGCACAGAAAACCAGAATCTCACTCTCATAATTTGTTCTAGATAATTCAACCGACATAGATTGATCCGAAATACTTAAATCTTTTCTTAGTCCACCAAAAGATTGATTTAACTTATCAATCCATATCTCAGGATAGACAGACTTGCTATCAGGTATAGATTCTACTGAAGCGGTCTTTGGACAGTTAAAAAATAGAGGGAAGGAATTGATATTGTCATGACAATAAGTATTATCCCGCCAATCAATAACTAACTGGCGATTACTAATTTCACTATAGATTATTGCACCACAGGCGGCCAGAATTCGGTTTCCCATGCCAGAGGAACCTTTACAAATCAGAAATTTTCTAGAGCTATTCATATTTTCTATTAAGTATCTACTAAACTATAAACCTAGGCGACGGCGAGCTCTTTTCAAACTAAAGGGGGAGTGAGCCATAAATAGCTTCACAAATTCTAGGCGACGCAGATAGAATCTGTTGGGTTAAACCCTTTAAAACTTCCTTGAGTAGATCGGGACGAGTAAAAACTGTTAAAATAACTGGCGGCAAATAACTAGGTAAAGGCATCTCATCAAGAGACATTGGTAAATTTGTTAAATTCATAGACTACCGCAAAACAAAATTTTTAACATCTGTACAAATCACGCCCTATATATTAACACCTTAATTTGAGTTTGTCAAGCTTAATTACACTTCGATAACTCCCAGCTAGAATTGTTTGACCTTAACTTGAGAGAAAACTTTTATTATAATGTTCGGATATCCTATCTCCTTTTCATGACCACTTATTAACCGTAGCTTCCTATCCCTAGATAAAATTTTACAACCATAATCAGCGATTACTAAAAATCATATCCTTAAAAACCCCTATCGGTCATTAAAGAGATAGGGGATAATTATTTTAGATACTTTATGTTTTTTCTGACTTGCTTTTATAAGTATCTTGAGTCAGATAGCGGATGCGAGATTTCAGAAATTCAGCGACTCCATAAATTTCATCAAGACTGTCTATATTTGTGGTTGCTTCTTTACCAGTTTCGACATTATCGGGAATACTGATTGATTTCTTACCAGTTCTTTCATGGAAGCGCAGACGACAGACTGTTTTAGTTACTTTTCCATCTAAGTTGATACCAAAATAACTTCTAGTGTCTTTGAATTGAATGCGTGCGGTATTGATTTCTTCCCGTAGAATTGATTTAATAATGTAAAATCCTTCCAATTCTTCGGGGGTCGTATTAATTTTATCTTCCCCTGTTTCTTCTGGTGGAGTATCTTCTGCTGCTGATGTATCAGGAGGATTTGTTTCAGGTTCTTTTCCTAAAACTTCCTCAAATTTTTCTTTGATGATATCATTGATATACTCTTTGAGAGAACGCTTAATAATTTCTTTGAATTTTTCGACAACCGATGCAGTTCTCACCCCAGAATACACATGACTAACAAAAAACTTAACAAATTCGGGGGAAGGATCATTTAATTGCTGGGCAATCACTTTTTTAACTTCTTTTGTGTGCAATAAATTGCGAGCAACCTCTTCTAGTTCGTCAGAATTAAAGCTAGATTTAGAAAATCGTTTTAATTCGTTAACAGAAGAGTCGTCAAAGTCGAGAATGTTAAACTCAAAAAATGGCTTATCGTCCATGATATTATCCTTGACGATATCCGTATAAAACCGATAGATAATCCCATTAGTTAAAACTCCAAAGTTAGCTCCAGTTGCGTTAAAATATCGATGCAGTTGGGAACTATGTTTAGGATGCTCAAGATTTTGATGACAGCTTTTACATTCCATCAAAATAATCGGTTGATTGTCCAAACAAATAGCATAATCTACTTTTTCCCCTTTTAATCCAGTTAAATCGGCACTATATTCGGGGTGAACTTCCATGGGATTGAATACATCGTAACCCCATGCTTGCAAAAAAGGCATAATAAAAGCTGTTTTGGTTGCCTGTTCGTTTTGGATTTGAGAACGAGAGGTTTCAACTTTTTGAGCAATTTCTTTGAGTTTATCGATTTCCATGATAGCCTCATTATCTAGGATGTGTGGGTTCTCAGCCTACCCACAATTTAACCTTTTTTTAGATAAGGGTCAAGCATTTTTTACTGTCATCATAATTAATTCAAAAATATTTACACTAATCAACCGCCATACAGTCTTTTTATGCTATCATACTTAGTAAAAGTTTATTTTCAAGAATTTCTCCATTTGATCAAAGACAATGCTTGCTTTAGAACAGCTTTATGAAAAAGAATATGATCGCTGGTTAAGTGAGACGATCGAGTTATTAAAAAATCGTCAGTTCGATCGGGTAGATTACGAACATTTAATCGAGGAGTTGGCAGCTTTGGTACGAAGCGAAAAAACTGCTGTTAAAAGTTTAAGTTCGCCGATTCAAGTCTGAAGTGCATCACCTGAAAAGCTTGACAGAGGAAAGCTCATCAGTTAAAGTCGGATATTGATCAAAACAAACAGAC
>MTBT01000322.1 GCA_002282935.1 Microcystis sp. LSC13-02
CAATTGTTCGAGCCTTTGACTTGATGTTGCAAGCGTCTTTGTAGCAATTTAAGCTTACTCTGTACTTTCAACAAAAATCGAGGGGCTTTGAATGAACTACCCCGCCGCAAGCGGACGGGGTATCAGAATCAAAATATACTCAATTGTAGATTTTGGTGTAGCTGCAGGTATTCTTTATCTTGTTCTTTTACATATCTCGCTATCATACCTTCATCCCCATGCTTTCCTACCGTACTTGCGTAATATCCATCACTCCAAAACTCTCCTCCCCACAACTGCTTTTTCACTTGAGGACACTTTTTGAAAATTTCTCTCGCCGTTATACTTTTAATCATTGTCACTTCCCGTTAAACTGCGTAGCGGTTAACGGGAGTCCTCTCGCGACCTTGAGATAGAAGAAATCAAAATTAAAATTGCCCACGATCGCTCTTCCAAAGTCAGGAATCACAAGCGTGGGCAACAAACCGGTGGTGTTCAGTAACTTAGAACAAACCGAGAGTTAAAGATATATCGATGGGGAAAGTGGCACCAATACCTAACCAGATCGTGACCACAGTACCAAATAGGAAGATAGCGGTAGCGACGGGACGACGGAAGGGATTTTGGAATTTATTGACGCTTTCAATAAAGGGAACTAACATCAAGCCTAGGGGAACGCCGGCCATGCAAGCGATACCTAAGAGTTTGTTAGGAAGAATACGGAGAATTTGGAAAACGGGATAAAGATACCACTCTGGCAGAATTTCTAGGGGAGTAGCGAAAGGATCGGCAGGTTCACCGATCATGGTGGGATCCATAATCGCTAAACCGGTGCAGAGTCCGATCGTACCAAAGATAACCACCGGGAAGATATAGAGCAGATCGTTAGGCCAAGCGGGTTCACCGTAGTAGTTGTGACCCATCCCTTTAGCCAACTTAGCGCGCAGAGCGGGATCGCTGAGATCGGGCTTTTTTAATGTGGACATGGATAATGTCTCCTAAAAATGATTTCGGATCGACAGAGATACTTTTCTGAATTATAGAGGCCCAGAAATGCCTTGTTTACGGATCATCAAGAAATGTAGCAACATGAAGACCGCGATCGACCAGGGCAGGACAAAGGTATGTAAGCTGTAGAAACGGGTTAAAGTTGCTTGACCGACGCTTTCGCTACCGCGCATCAGGGTGACGAGTTGATCGCCGACGACGGGAATAGCAGCAGGTACACCAGAAACGATTTTAACCGCCCAGTAGCCCACCTGATCCCAGGGTAAGGAGTAACCGGTGACACCGAAGGTAACGGTGATCACGGCCAAGACAACCCCAGTTACCCAGGTTAATTCGCGAGGTTTTTTGAAGCCACCGGTCAGATAGACGCGGAAAACGTGCAGGATCATCATTAAGACCATCATACTGGCAGACCAGCGATGGATAGAACGAATTAACCAACCAAAGTTGACTTCGTTCATGATGTACTGTACGGAGGAGAGGGCCTCTGCTACAGTGGGTTTGTAGTAGAAGGTCATGGCGAAACCAGTGGCAAACTGGATCACGAAGCACACAAGGGTGATACCCCCCAGACAGTAGAAGATATTAACGTGGGGGGGAACGTATTTGGTGCTGATATCATCAGCGATCCCTTGAATTTCTAAGCGTTCCTGAAACCATTGATAGGCTTTGGAATCCGTTACTTGTTTGGTAAACATTGCGTAACCAGTAAGAAAAATGAAAGATTTAAGGTGTGACCTTTAAAAAATGTAACACAGTTTTCAGGTCTAATTCTCGCTCTTGTCAGGTTTCTCCACCAGTGGGGATCGAGGGGCGATCGCCAGCCCCGAAAAACGGCTAACTTCCTAAAATTTCCCTTAAAATGTCTCCTAGACTACAAAAAATCGGTACAATTGTCCGACACTGGGAATAGTTGACACTCCTGGGCTTAAAGGAGTGAGGATTCTCGAAGCTCATCACAGCCCTTTCTGGTTTCCCTTACTTAGGTCTTACACGATTATGTCTGAACCGAACCTACTAGAATATCCCTTTTTGTCTCTTATGCAGACTTTCGAGTTCCAGGGTTCAACTCAATCGAGCCATTCACTACCGCCCACTCAGGGGATTCAAACCAGTTTTATTTTAACATCAAGCCGTCCTAAAAGGACGGGGCTTTAACCCAAAATTTTGGTAAGGTATGAAATGAGGTCAGTGTGCTATTAAATACCTACGATCCCGAAGGCTTCTACGACGAACTATTCTTAGATGATGGTCAACCTCGTCCCCACGCGTCCCCTTTAATCAAATGGTTGCAGAATCTGCCCCCCCGAGAACTTCAACAACACCGGGAAACCGCTCAGTCGGCCCTGTTTGAATTGGGGGTGACTTTCAATGTCTATAGCGACAATCAAGGGGTGGAAAAAATCTTTCCTTTTGATATTATTCCCCGAATTGTCTCGGCTGAGGACTGGGATTATTTAGAAAGAGGCCTGAAACAACGCATCAAAGCTCTCAATCTTTTTCTCTCCGATATCTACAATGACCAGTTAATCATTAAAGATGGCATTATTCCCCCCGAATTAATCGCCTCGGCAACGGGATTTCTGAAACCCTGTGTGGGACTGAAACCCGCCGGAGGTATCTGGTGTCACATCACGGGAACCGATTTAGTCCGCGATAAGGATGGTCAATGGTACGTTTTAGAGGATAATTTGCGGGTTCCTTCCGGTATTTCTTATGTCCTCGAAAATCGTCGGGTAATGAAAAGCACCTTCCCCGATATTTTCCAGACAATGAATGTTAAACCGGTGGATGATTATCCTTCCCATCTGTTGGAAACTCTCCTTAATTTAGCACCGCCCCAATTGCCTAATCCCACCGTGGTGGTTTTAACCCCCGGAACCTATAATTCTGCCTACTTTGAACATTCTTTTATTGCCCAACAAATGGGGGTAGAATTAGTGGAAGGGCGTGATTTAGTCGTCTTTGATGGTTATCTACAAATGAAAACCACTAAGGGATTAAGACGGGTAGATGTGGTATATCGTCGCCTCGATGATGACTTTTTAGATCCGGCGGTTTTTCGTCCCGATTCGATGTTAGGTGTACCCGGATTATTAAAAGTTTTCCAGGAAGGTCGCGTCGCTTTAGCTAATGCCCCGGGTACGGGAGTCGCCGATGATAAGGTTATTTATGCTTTTGTCCCCGATATGATTCGTTATTATCTGCGAGAAGAAGCGATTTTAAATAACGTTCCTACCTATCTTTGTTGGCGAGAAAAGGACTTAGATTATGTTTTAAATAATCTCGATAAATTAGTTGTGAAAGCCGCTAATGAGTCGGGAGGTTATGGGATGTTAGTCGGTTCTCAAGCTACCCCCGAACAAAGGGCAGAATTTGCCCCACGCATTGCCGCTAATCCCCGCAATTATATCGCTCAACCAGTGTTAAGTCTTTCTAGGGTTCCCACTTTAATTGACACGGAAATTGAAGGTCGTCATGTGGATTTACGTCCCTATATTCTCCATCGTGGCGATGAAATTTATGTGCATCCCGGGGGGTTAACTCGCGTGGCTTTGAAAAAGGGTTCTTTAGTGGTTAATTCTTCTCAAGGTGGTGGCAGTAAAGATACTTGGGTTTTAACCAAGTAATCAAGACAATAATCAAAATTTTGCTGGGTTACTAACCCACCCTAACCTCTTCACTTTTTCCTGGTTAATTATGCTTAGTAGAGTTGCCGATTCAATTTATTGGTTAAATCGCTATATTGAACGGGCAGAAAATGTCGCCCGGTTTATGGATGTTAACCTTAATTTAATGTTAGATGTACCTACCAGTGTTTTGCAACAGTGGGAACCTTTGGTTTTAACCACGGGAGATTTAGAACAATTCAAGAAACGTTACGGCACAGCCACCGCAGAAAATGTGATCAATTTCTTGACATTTGACACGGAATATAGTAGTTCAATTATCTCTTGTTTGCGCTGGGCGCGAGAAAATGCTCGGTCAGTTCGCGAGATTATTTCTTCGGAAATGTGGGAACAGGTTAATGGTTTTTTCTTGATGGTAAAAGATGCTTCCTCTTACCATCCTCAAACTACTTTACCGAACTTTTTTACCCAAGTTAAATTGGCTAGTCACCGTTTTGCGGGGGTGATGGATGCAACGATGACTCATAATGAAGGTTGGCATTTTGGCGTTATGGGAAGATTACAGGAACGCGCCGATAAAACCGCCAGAATTCTTGATGTTAAATACTATTATCTCTTACCTTCCGCTCAATGGGTAGGAACTTCTCTAGACCAAATTCAATGGATTGCTTTACTGCGGTCGGTGAGTGCCTACGAAATGTATCGTAAATGTCAACGACGGATTACTCCTAGTGACGTGGCCGAATTTTTAATTCTTAATCGAGAATTTCCTCGTTCAATTCACTTTTGTCTGCGGGAATTAGACCACTGTTTGCATCAAGTTACTGGTACTCCTATAGGAACTTGGGGGAATTCGGTAGAAAGAAGTTTAGGGCGACTTGGTGCGGAAATGAGTTATCTAACTATCGAGGATATTATTGAAACGGGATTACATGAATTCCTCGACCATATTCAAAAAAGAGTTAATGATGTGGGAATAAAAATGACAGAAACTTTCTTCGTTTTTAATCCTGAACTTGCCTCACCTCTGCCAGTAAATAACTTTCAATATCAATCACAATTAACAACTTAATGCGTTATCACATTCGGCATCAAACTAACTATTTCTATAATCAACCCGTGATTTTATCGCCCCATCTGCTGCGCTTGCGACCAAAATCCGATGGTGGGCAAACTTTACGAGAGTTCACGCTCAAAATTAACCCGGAACCTTTAACGATAACTAATATTATCGACCTCGATGGCAATTCTTGTTTACAAATTTGGTTTAATCAACCGACGGAAGAATTATTAATTGATGTGGTGAGTGAAGTAGAAACCCATGGAGTTAATCCTTTTCAGTATTTGTTGGAACCTTGGGCGACCTGTTTACCCTTTGATTATCCCATTTCTCTCCACAGTCAATTACAACCCTACAGACAATTTTATGGGTTAGCTAATGACCCTGATGTGGCAGCATTAGCCCAAGAAGTTATGCGGGAAACCGAGGGACAGGTGCTATCTTTCCTGTTTAATCTTAATGACAAAATTTACCGAAATTGTCAGCAAATTATTCGTCTTACTGGGGAACCCTATCTACCCGGAAACACTTGGAAAAATAAGCAGGGTTCCTGTCGCGATTTTGTGGTTTTATTTATGGATGTGTGTCGCTGTGTGGGATTGGCTTCCCGTTTTGTCAGTGGCTATCAAGAAGGAGATTTAGACCAAGGAGAAAGATATTTACACGCTTGGGTAGAGGTGTATTTGCCGGGGGGCGGCTGGAAAGGCTATGATCCTACCCATGGATTAGCGGTGAGTGACCGTCATATTAGCCTCGTTTCTAGTCCAATTCCCCGTTATTGCGCGCCGGTAGAGGGAAATGCTCGACCGGTTAATCTCGGTCATCAAGTGATAGAATCTCAGCTATCATCGACAATCGCAATCGATTTGTTATCTTGAGGAGAATTTTTTATGGCTAAAGGATTTGGCACAGCAACAAAAGGACATTTAGGCTATGTTTTATTGTTGTGTCCTACTGCTAATGCCTATGCAGCTAATCATAGTTTAGATGGGGAGGGAGAGGAGTTTATTGGGGTTACTAATATGTTAGAAATGGCGCAAGTTTGGACTAAAAAAAGTGCGGCGCGTGAGGCAATAATCAAATATGCAGATTTTTTGATTGAACAGTTAGAAGAAACTCCCAAAGTAAATATTCAGATTAGAAGTTTAAAGCGTTTAGCCAATGGCAAGTTGGTTACGGAAGTGTTAGAGGAGTTAACTTTTGAACAAAATTCGGCTTCTCCTAGATAGAAAGCCATTTAAGTAATTTTCTATGGAGAGTTAAATTATGTCATCAACTGCCTACGAAACTGATTATAATCAATGGCTAAAAGAGACGGTAAAACAGTTACGAGGATGCTCTAGCCCTAACTAGGACTGCGCTAAAGCGCAACTATAAACCTATCAGAAGCCTAATATTCCCAAAATTATCGGTAAGGCTTTTTGACAGGCTTGGGCAAGTTTGCTGGCAGGTTCCAAAGCTTTAGCAATTGTTTCGAGAAAATTAACTGCTCGTTGGGCTTTCTTTTGCAATCCGGCATCATCAGGATTTTGACTAGCTTGGGCAATCTTTTTCACTTGGTTGGCGGCTTCGGCTTTTTCTTCTGCATCTAAATGGCTGTCAATTTCAATCGCCTGAGTCAGTTCTTGCAGTAGGGCTTTGAGTTGGGCGTTTTCTGGGGAAGCGTCGGATGCAATTTGGTTAATGGTATTAGTTACATCGCCGATGATTTCGCCGAGGTTAACGACGGAATTAATGATGTCGCCGATGTTAATATTTGGGGAACTGTCGTTACTATTGCTCATGGCTTTTGCTTCTACATGGATGGGACGGTTGGCGAGGGTTTTGGTAATTTCCATCATATCAACACTTTGTTGGCGATAGATGGCAATTATTTCCTCATCTTTGGCGGTGAGTTGTGCCTTATATTGCGCTTCGATGGCTGCGAGTTGTAGTTGATAATTTTGGTTAAATTCTTGATGAATTTTCTCTTTATCAGTATCGGGCGGTACATGGACTTTTACCACTATCACGCCATCTCCTTTATTGGCAATGCTCTGCACCTGAAGCGGCGTATCTTCATTCTGCACTTGTACTTCTTTTAAGGCGGCAATGAAAGCTTTCCAATCCACCCCATTGCGGAAAATGAGGTCAACGGTGTCGAACATTTCGGCAAACAATTTAGTAAATTCCCCTGGTTGAAATTCACCACTGCTGGGGCGGCGTTCTTTTTGCCCATTAAGCAGGTAAATATACTGGCAGTCAATCTCATCCAGTTGGGTGGTGGCATCAATATTCCAATTTTCCACGCAAGCACCCGTCAGAGTAGCATGGCGCAAATCGGTGTTGACGGCGTTGACTTCGGTGAGGTTTGCCCCGGCAAGGTTGGCGTATTGCAAGCTGGCTTCACTGATATTCGCTAGGCGCAAGTTGGCAGTTTGCAGGTTTGCCCCGTCTAGGTATGCCCCCCGTAAATTGGCTTGGGCAAAGTCTTTTCCGGCTCCGGTGCGGGAATCAATCAGAAATTCTCTAATTTGGGGATTGGCTAATAAGGTATTGCCGGGGCGGGCTAATTCCAATTTAATTGCTTGTTTAAAAATTGTTTTATTCAAGATTGCCTGATTAAAATTGGTACTTTTTAAGGTGGCTCCTGTAAAATCTGTTGCGGTTAAATTGGCTTGAAAAAAGGATGTGCCACCAATAGCAGCAAAGGCTATCACAATTTTACGCAACCAAGGATCGCGGTGTTCTTGTTTAAGGGTCAGCCAACCGAGCCAACAATAAAATAAGGCTACGGCTACGGATATGGCTACGGCTGCGGTTACGGTTCCGGCTACGGCTACGGATATGGCTACGGCTAGGGCTACGGATATAGCTACGGCTACAGCTAAGGCTCCGGCTCCGGCTCCGGCTCCGGCTACGGCTCCGGCTCCGGCTCCGGCTCCGGCTACGGCTCCGGCTACGGCTCCGGCTCCGGCTCCGGCTACGGCTCCGGCTCCGGCTACGGCGAAGGCTCTGGCTAGGGCTAAGGCTACGTCTAGGGCTACGGCTCCAGCTCCGGCTCCGGCTCCGGCTAGGGCTGAGGCTCCGGCTAGGGCTCCGGCTACGGCTCCGGCTACGGCTACGGCTACGGCTATGGCGAAGGCCAAAATATTTTTACGCCAAGTGACAGCGCAAAAACAGATGAGAAAAATTAAGGTGGACCAACCAGCAACTTGGTTTTCTGGATTGGAATAAAAAATTAAGCCCACCATATAACCGCCGAAGGCGGAGAAAAAACTCGAAATCACAATTAACACCAAAGCCAACCCCAACAAAATCACCACCCACCGCTTCGGCAATCCCGCCGTCGCCCCAGCAAACTTCACCCCCGTCAAATTCGCCCGACTAAAATTTGCCCCGCGTATATCACAACCACTGAAATCCGCCCCCGCTAAGTCCGCACTGCGAAAGTTACCACCCCGCAAGGATTCCCCCCGGAAATCCCGCCGCCCGTTTTTGTACTGTTCAATAACTGCCGCTGCCTTCATCGCCTGCAAAATTGCCATACTATGCCCTCAATCTTACTACAAGTCAGAAAGCGGGTTTCTTTAGAGAATCCGATTGATACTCCCACCCCACTAAGCACTTCGGGATTCTTGGTTCAACGAGTCCACGTTCAAAAACCTGGCATTTTTATGGGCAATCGCGTCAGGTTCCACACCTCACGTTCTAGAATATATCTGGATTTCCCCCATAGATATCTACTACAATAGCCGAAAACCCCTATCTATCAATGGATACACCCATTAACCTTTCTTAATCTACTAAGTAATTTTCTATGGAGAGTTAAATTATGTCGTCAACTGCCTACGAAACTGATTATAATCAATGGCTAAAAGAGACGGTAAAACAGTTACAAGAGCGTAATTTTGAGCAGGTGGATTGGGATAATTTAATTGAAGAAATCGAGAGTATGGGGAAAAGTGATAGACGAGCTTTAATGAGTCTGTTAACCCGTCTTATCGAACATCTTTTAAAGCTGGCTTATTGGCAAGAAGAAAAAAAACGGTCAGGTAATCATTGGGCGGCAGAAATAGTCAATTTTCGCGCCCAAATTCAGCATCGTTTAGAAGATAGTCCCAGCTTACGGCCAGAATTAGCAGTTATGTATGATAAGGTTTATCCAGTGGCGATTAAATCGGTTTCTCAGCTTTTTTCCCTCAATTCAGACGCTCATATATCCCTCGAACAAACATTAGATGATAATTGGTTTCCCCCGGCTGAAAAATAGTTCTTATAGCAGTTATCTTAATGGTGAGGTATGAAGTTTTCGTTTTGGGGAGATGGGAGATTATTTTTATTTATTCTCCCCAGTCCCAATTCTGGTGCAGTTTAAGAAGTAATTTGGATAGTCAACAGCTTGCCCACTTTGCGGGGGTATTACCCTGATTAATACCCCCTATTTTTGCTCCGGTATAGTGTTAAGCTTCTCCTGTGATTGATAAACCTTCTACCCAAACGTAGGGACAAACACCACTGGGAGTGATAACTGCTTCTGGTTCCAGATAAACAATCGATTTCAGCAGTGTTAAAATATCTCCGGCTACGGTAGCGGAATCGATGCTAACGCGCTCATTTTTGTTAACTAACCAACCATCAAACGGCAAAGAGAAGGAACCTTGTAGAGAATTAACTCCTGCATGAAGTGCCTGTAAACTATCAATTAAAACCACATTTTCTGCTGTTTCCAAAGAATAGCTCTTTGGTTGATTAGCACTAGCAAAAACGTGATAAAAATGGGGACTAACCGTTACTTTTGACCCAATGTTACCGTTGCCAGTGGGTTCCGTATTCATCCGTTTAGCGGTAATCGTGCTATGGAGAAAATTACTCAAAATCCCCTCTTTAATTAATTCCACACGATGGGTGGGAGTGCCTTCACTATCAAAAGTTTCGGCGGCAACATTAGCCGGATGGAGGGCATCATCGCACAAATTTAAGGCAGTGGCTGCGATTTGTGTTCCTAGGGATTCTGGAGTAGAAAGACTCTGTTTATCAAGGACATTTTGGGCATTAAACAGATTAGAAAATGCTCCCATTAGACTCAAAAAGGCGCGAGGGGCAAAAACCACTAAATATTTACCCGTGATAATCGGTTGATAGTCCAGATGGCTAACAGTTTTGGTAATCGCTTCCTCGATGCAACCATCGATATCTAATTTTTCCAGGCCCGGACTGACCCGAAAAGCGCCGGCGCTGCGGGGTTTTTTGCCTTCCTGTTCGGTTTTGGTGTATAAATACACACTGGCATAACTACGCGCTTCCTGACGCATTGCCCCGTCGCTATTGAGATAAAAACGTCTGACCTGCTGTTGTCCCAAACCGTTATAGGGAACACTGGCAATAGCCGGATGGGCCGCTAGTAAAGATTTTTCGGCGGCTAATAACTTATCGATGAGAGTGGATACAGCTGCTTGATTAGACATTTCGCTGGCCACTTCTGTGGTAGGTGCAGTGGCTGCGGGACTAAAATCGGGGACATTTTCCTTAACGCCAAAAAAGCTGGCTTCTTGGGCGGTTTTCAGGGCTAATTGCAGTCCCACCGGGTCCACATCGGTGGTCGAGGTGACACCAACTTGATTATCCCGATTCCAGACGCGAACGATAACGCTGGAACGATTGGAAGCTTGTACCTGTTTGGGTTCCCCTTGAAACACATCCACATCGGTTTCATCGACAGAAGAACCATAGATGTCGTATTTAGCAATTCCTAAAGCTTGGGCGCTAGAATTAGCTATTTGGGCAATATCTTCAACTTTTGGCATAGATTTATGGGGGGTTAGGGGTTGGGGGTTGGGGGTTGGGGGTTGGGGTGATGGGGAGAATAAATAAAAGCTGAATCCTGTCTCCTGACGGCTGATAGCTATACTTAGCCTAAATTGGCTAAATTAGGCCAGGTGGTGACAATAAAGACGATAACGGCAGCCGTGGCCAGCATAGCTTTAGCAACGTGACCGATAACCGTACCGACGACGATACCGACACAGACTTTTAGGGATTGTTGCAAACGGGGGGTTAATTCCAAATCGCGACGATAGGCGTATTCTCCCAAAAAAGCCCCCACCACCGGACCGATAAATAAGCCGATAATTGGGCCGCCAATGGGTAAAGCGGGTAAAAGCCCGAATATTCCCGCTAATAAGCCCACTACTAGCCCGATTTGACTCCAATTGCTGGCCCCAACTTTTTGGGCGCCGAGATAACTAGCGAGGAATTCCACCCCCAGACTGAGGAGAAGGATAACAAAGGCCACGGCTAAAGCGACCCCCATCCCCGCGAATTTGGTGACAAAACCCCATACCAGCATGGCGATTAAAATCAAACTCATGCCGGGGACAGCGGGCAGCAGTTCGCCAATTATCCCCACTATCATGATGGCAATGAGGAAATAGTAGAGGATTACTAAAGCCATGATTAACGACCGCCAACGGTAATAGAATCTACTTTTAAATGGGGTTGACCAACGGTGACATAAACGCTACCACTGACGGAACCGCAAAAACCCGCCGCTAGACCTAAATCTTGGGAACACATAGAGATTTTATTCATAATCTCCTTAGCTGAACCGATTAAAGTCGCGCCTTTCAGGGGTTTAGTCAGGTTGCCGTTTTCGATAAGATAAGCTTCCTCGACGGCGAAATTAAATTCACCGGTGGCCCCCACACTACCACCGCCCATTTTTTTGCAATAAATGCCTTTATCGATGGAATTAAAGAGATTATCGAGGGTATATTCCCCGGGAGCGATGTAGGTATTCCGCATCCGACTAGCGGCGGCATAGGTGTAGTTTTGACGGCGACCGCTACCTGTGCGCGGATGACCGGTTTTCATTGAACCAGTGCGATCGGCAATGAAGTTTTTTAGGATACCATTTTCAATTAGGAGAGTACGCTGGGCCGGCATTCCCTCATCGTCCATATCGATAGTACCGAAAGCTTTATCGGATAATCCTTCGTCCCAAGCCGTCAGGTTTTCGTGGGCGATTTTTTCGCCTTTTTTATCGAGAAAGGGTGTGGTTTTTTGCTCGATTTGGGTAGTTTCTAGCAAATGTCCACAGGCTTCGTGGAAGATAACACCGCCAAATTCATTGGCCATGACGATGGGATAACTGCCAGATTCTACATAGTCAGCGTAAAGCATTTTACCCGCCGATGCGGCCACTTCTGCCGCCGCTTCCTCGGCATTCCACGTCCGCAGAAAATCGGGATTACTGGTACTACCCAACCGTTTACCAATGCTAGAACGATTGGTCCCATCGGCACAGAGGAGATTATAGCCCACCGATTGGGTGAGGCGAATATCCCGGGCAAAAGTGCCATCACTAGCGGCAACTAAAACTTCTTGCCAATCGCGAAAATAAGCGGCGCGACGAGATTGGACGTGAGAGGCTTTCTGATTGAGTTGAAGGTTAGCATTTAGCAGAATATCACCCATTTCTCCCAAAGAACTGCAATTATTCAGCCAAATATCTTTATTTTTGACCGTGGCATAATCCCGGAACATTTCCAGATTGATTTCGGGAATATACGCGTTAGGACCGGGTAGGTTTAAACCGAGAATCGATAAACCTTTTTCTAGGGCATTTTTTAAGCCTTGGAAGCTTAAATCGTTGGTACTGACATAACAATCAGCTTTACCGCGAAAAAGGCGGATTCCTGCCCCTGTAGATAGTTTCGGTGAGAGACTGGTGATGGTGTCATCTTCGGCTAAACAACTGATATAGTTGACTCTTTCGAGGAAAAATTCGATAAAAGTTGCCCCGGCAGCCCGTCCCAGTCCTAGGAGAGTGGACAAGGGAGCCGCCCAAGAGCTATCAAAGCGCTCCAGACTAGGATTATATTTCAGGGTGGGGAGTTCTTTGGAGATGAGTAGAGTGGGTGACATAAAGCTGGTTTATCAGTTAATCGGCTGGTTTCTAGTCTAACAGCTCTCAGTTTTTTCCGTCTGGGGGTGGGTTAGCGTCGCCCAACCCGGCTAAATTTTTCTCCTTCATATCTCTTAATAAAAACCTTGATTCGATCGCTCATCACCAGCAAGATTAAATAAAGAGCGACTCAGGATAAAAATAATGGCCACAGCGACACAATTCTTAAACATTTCTGACTTGACAAAAGATGATTATTGTGTATTCGGTTTAGCGATTTGTTTTCTCAAACAGGAGGGAGAATTAGAAAAAGTGGCGGTGTTAGAACCGATTCCCTCGGCAGCCCTAGAGGCAATTGTCAAAGGAGTTCCCACTTCCTACGAATTTGCCCGCGCTATGAGTTTAGGAGAGGTTTTTCAGGACGATAATCCTCAAATACCCAGTAATTTTCCCGATAATACCCAATTATGCGAGAATTTTGTCGAAAGGGCGATTGCGGCCACTCGCACCTACAAAAATCAACCCCACCTGCAAGGGTTAATCTCCTTGGGCAGCCAAAAAGACGATTTAAACTTTTCCCTGGAGAAAAAACGCATCTTGAATGCTGTTCATGTCGTGCGGACGGAGGATAACGTCAAACAACATTCTCACACCCATAAGGTTTTGTAATCAAGGTTAGTTCGGGTTAGGGAAATTTTGCAGTTTTCCCTGATTCCGAACGGGTGCATCTTATATATTTGTGACTTTCTCTCACTTATGGTGAGCAGCAGAAGTTATTAAAAGAGGGCGAATACAATTCGCCCCGACAATAATATTATCGCACCAATGGTAGGGGCCAAAAACCTTGCATTATCCTTCTTATAGTACATCGCTTGGTACAAAAAACAAGGGCAACAAAGCCTGAAACGACCGGCTCCTGACTCCTGACTCCTGACTCCTACCACCACCGAAAAACTTTTTCAGCAGACCCTAATTAGCAGAAATTATTAAGGCAATGCTACACATAAATTTTGGGTAGCTGAATAAATATCTTCAAACAAATAATCCCATTGATTTTCTAAATGTTTAGCCATGTGGTAAGCAAGTAAAGGTGGCACAGCATTACCAATTAGTTTGTAACCATCCGTAGCCGAAAGTGAATATTTTTCATCTCCCTTGTTTTGTTGACGCACAAATTGAAAATCATCGGGAAAAGTCTGTATTCTCGCACATTCCCGCACAGTTAAACGTCTCATTTTTAACCCTGCTTCTAACTCATTAACTATCTTGCCCCCTAATTCTAAAGATAATCTCCTAAATTCAATATTACCGTGATGTTCCGAGCGAATAGTCGGACTTAAACCCTGTAAATTAACCTCGATTTGTCCCTGAGTTTTACCATAATATTTAGCTTTTGAGTAGCTTTTTTGTGAGAGGTCAAATAACTCATCTTCTGGTTCTGCTAAACCTGATAATATCTGACCTACTGTACTGTAAGTTTTAAATTCATGGGTTGGACGGGGAAAAATATCATTATTTTCTAGATGTGCTATCGCTGTCGCTTTTAAATAGGTTTTATTTAAACCAATAAAGATAATTCTTTCCCTAGTTTGGGGAATTCCGTAATCGGGAGCAAAGAGAAGTTTAGGGATAACTATATATCCATCTTTACCAATGGCACTAAAATCCTGTTCTATAATATCTTTAACATTAGCTAAAGACATTAAACCTTTGACATTTTCAGCAATAAAAACTTTAGGTAAGGTTAATTCAATAACTCTTTTCATCCAATGATAGAGTTTCCCGCGATTATCCTGAAAACTATCTTCACTCTCATCTAGTAGTTTCCCCGTGTGACTTTTGTGAGAATTAAACCCCTTTCTTTTTCCTGAAACACTAAAATCTTGACAGGGAAAACCTCCCGTTACTACATCGATATTACTGGGAAACTGAAACTCTCCTTTTTCTGCTTGTTTGACTAAATCTACAATACTCCCCAAGTGAAATACATTCTTTTTACCCCTTTTTTCAAAGTAGGGAATCCAAGCATTATGAGCAGCTTTAGTTATATCATTAGCAAAGACAGTTTCAAAAGTAGTGCGCGGTAGTTTTAGCCATGGTTCCCGTCTTTCTACTATCCAATCTTGATGAATATTTTCATTAACACAGTCTTGGTGTACCCAAAAACCTCCCTCTAATCCTAAGTCCATTCCCCCGCAGCCAGAAAATAGGGATAAAACTCGCTTTTGTTGCCTATTCATCACTATTGATTTAATGAGTAATTTAATAATATCACACTGATAATCAACTCGCTCGAAAGGGATTAATTAAAGTTAGTTGATTGGATATTATTAATCCATCCTGCATATCTTCAGAGTAAAGAATATTAGCCTCGGATGCTAAGGCACTAGCTACAATTAAACTATCCCAAAAAGAAAAACTGTATTGAGTGCGGAGTTCAGAGGCTCTTAAAATAATATTGCGATCAAGTTGAATAACAAGACATCCATCGTAAAATTCTTGAATAATTTGTCTAATTTGAACTTCACTTATTTTAGCTTTTTTGGATAAAACAGCGCAAACTTCATTAATAATTTGCGTACTGATTAAGATATTTTCCCTGCTAGTTAGGGCTTGCTGAATAATGGTAAAACCCTTTTAAAATAAAGCTTTTGACCTGTTAAAGTCCGATGTTAGTGCAAGAAAATAGGATTGGCAACAAAGCCTGAAACTCCTGACTCCTGACTCCTGACTCCTGACTCCTACCCCCACCGAAAAACTTTTTCAGCAGACCCTAGTTAAAGCGGCCGCTAGATTGCGTTTTCGCCTTTCTGCAGCATCGTTACACTCTGGGTCTATTAAAAGACGGTAGAGCCAGATATTAGAATCACAAAAATAAAGAGAATTGGTCATAATTATAGCTGATGAATTTCTTCCCGATTTAATTGACGAATACCTTTAACAGCAACGGGTTTCTGAGTTAATTGGGCAATGATTCCAGTGGTTGATATTTTTTTATTTTGTTTGATCACAATAACTTGAACTTCGCTGTCTTCCCTCAAGTCCTGTTGGTATTCTTCGGGAATTTCGATGATACCTTGTTTGATTTTGGCTTTAAATTCCACTGCATTTAACATATTGTTTCTCTCGAGCGACTGTCTATTAAGATTAATTATAACAAATCCTGGTTAATCCCAACATTTCCTTCGGCTCAAAGGTCTGCGGATTGGCATTGAAACTATTCTTTATCAATAGATTTATTGCGCTGGTACTCCCGAAGAAATCCCTAAGATTTATCCTTCCCTGAGTTGAGAACAAGTTTAGGCGACAATTTTATCTTATCTCCACAACCAAGCATAAGTTAAGCAATACATAGGGTTTGCTGAATAAATCTAAAAACCTTGTTGGATAAGACTTTTCGACCTTTTTGAAATCCAAAAGTGCCTGGCCTGGGAGTGATCAGGGGGAAATTCAGGTACTTTTTCCCTGAAAATTAGGTAATTGACCCCCTCAAAATCGGTAAAACCCCACACCCCACACCCTACACCCTGCTTCTAGGAAAAACTTTTTCAGCAGACCCTACATAGCTGATGGGTGAGAATGGGGTCAAAAAATGCGTGAGTAACCAAAACAAAATCCTTCGACTGTCGTACAGAAATTAATGAAAATTAAAGCGGAAAGACAAGCAAAAAGGCAAAGTTTATGATGTTGCAATATCTGATGGATGACAATATTGACCCATTTTATGTTAAGCAATTACGGAGAAAAAATAGAGATTTAGTGGTTTGGGCAATCGGAGAACCCAATGCACCAGAAAAGGAAACATTAGACCCAGAAATTCTGACCTGGTGTGAGATAAATAATTTTATTCTTAATACAGGTATGAGTATCAGGATAAAAACTAATCAAATCTAAACTAGGCTAATATTCTGGGATATTTCTAGACCATAATAGCCAGAAATTACTGTAATTTGATGGGCGGAGTCGGACTCGAACCGACATGAGGGGCTGCCTCGCCACATTTTGAGTGTGGTGCGTCTACCAATTTCGCCATTCGCCCTTGGCATTAACCTTATCATTATAACCCATTTTTGGCCCTTTTAACAAATTTTGATAATCGGGGGAACCGGCCCAACGATCGATTTCTCGCGCGCGCAGGACGGGGAGGGGATGGGTTAACTGTTGGGTTTGCAAACCCTTTAACATTTCGCCCATTTCCGAGGCGCTGACGGCATCGTAGGACTTGGCCTGATCGATAAAAGCCTCTAAATTTAATAAAGGTGCGAGACTGGGGGAACCTCCGGCTAACTTCATTAACACCGACATGACGATTTTTGGGTCTTGAACTGCCAATAATGCCGCTCGATCGCAACTAAACTCGGCGCAGCGCACCCATGCTAACATTCTCTGTTGTAGGGATCGTGCTAACATTGTCCCCCAATTGGGCAGTAATCCCGCCGCTAGGACCATAATATTGGCTAAAGTCAGATAAACGCCGTGTTCACATTTGAGATGACCTAATTCGTGGGCCATTACCGCTTGAATTTCTGCGGGATTTAGCATTTCGATTAGGGAAGTGTGTATAACCATAAACGGTTTTTTGCCGCGCATGGCGAATGTATAGGCGTTAGGAACGGGGTTTTGTTGAATGTATAATTGAGGTGGTTCTAAGTCGAGAATTCGGCAAGCTTCTAGGAGTAGATTATGCAGGTCGGGTAATTGTTTTTCTCCCACCAAAACACTAGCACCAATATTATTTAAGTAAAAGAATTCTTCAGCTACGGAACCTAATAAACTTCTCACGGCTATATCTAACCCAGGCAATTGTTTGAGGGAATTAGTTGCCTCTAGGTCGATGGGATGCCGAAAATCATTGGCTTTTAAGCCGAGTAATAACTGTCTTGATAATTCCATATTCTTATTCATTTAACCAAGCTTTGATGCGTTCTAAACTTTTCCAATCGGGTTTTCTAGCTAAACCATCGGCGATATTTTCATCCACTTCTTGGCGAACTTCTTTGTTTAAACTAACTAATTGTTGCACCAGTTCGATATGTTCTCTAACTCCGGCGGTTTTGGTTTCTAACATAGCTAAAACCAAATTGATCCGGTTTTGGGGGGAAACTTTATCGAGTTTTACGGCTTTTTGGGCGGCTTTTAGGGCTAATTCCGGTTTATCGGTGAGCATATATAACCAAGCTAAACAGGACCAAACGGCAGCATTTTTAGGAGCGCGATCGCTTAATTGTTTAAATTCCGGCAATAAACTGGCGGCGCTTTCTCCCTGTTGGTAGCGTTCTAAACCTTGTTCGAGGGTAAAATTGGCGGTTTCTGTCATTTTCAGCTGCGGGGTTAGTCAAGGAGCAATTTTAACGGTTATCGGTGTATTACATAGACTTAGTACAATTCACCTTTATCTAGTATTTTAGCAAAATTTGTCCCTTTGTCAGCAAAATTTTAAAAGATGATGCCGCGTTCTCGCCAGATCATCAATAAGCCACTCATCGAAACGAATAACATCACTGCTTGTTTAAATTGTTGGGGACTCATTTTTTCTAAAACTTTTTGTCCTAACCAATTGCCTGGCCAGGCCGCTAATCCTAATAATAAACCGTAACCAAGAAAGGGCAGATGTAAAACTCCAAAGGCCGCGTAAGCGATTAATTTGGCCACATGAACCACTACCATGTGAACGGATTTCGTTGCCACCATTGGTTCTTTAACTAGCCCATAGTTGATATAAAACAGGTTCATCATCGGGCCAGTACTACCGACTAATCCCGATAGGAAAGCGTAGATAAATCCCGAGGGCATAAAATACCAGGTTTTAATCTCAAAAAAAGGATTTTCTTCTTGGGGAAATAATTGTTTAAGCGAGGAGAAAACCAGAAAAATTCCCAAAACTAGCGGCAACCATTTGAATTGTAAATGGGCAAAGACAAAAGCGCCGAGGGTAGATCCCATAATTGCCCCAGGTAAATACCACACCGTCGAGGGCCAGTCAATGGCGCGCCAATACATTCCCATGCGTTGGACGTTACCGATTAGCATCCCCGTGGTCAAAACTGGAGGAATGACGGCAGCATCGAGAAACCAACCTAAAACGGGGAGTAGAATCAGGGGACTGCCGCCACCAGCAAGGGTACTAAAAAACCAAGCTAGACTACCTGCCAACATCAAGGTAACAATGATCATCGAGTTGTAAAGTTAATTCACAAAGAGTTACTTAATCTATTATGATATCTTCTTTTGGGTCTTCATCGGTATAATGCCATTCCACATTGGGCATAGCCTCGAAAGCTTGCCGGACGTAATCCTCCCAGAGTTTTCGCATTTTGGCTAGGTAGGGGTCTCCTAGGCGCAATTGTAACTTATGACGTAGGGTTAGGCTATTAGCTTCATACATACTCAAATAGATAGGCGGTCCGACGGAAATATTCGATTTCATGGTCGAATCGATGGAAAGTAAGGCACATTTAGCCATTTCCTCTAGGGGTGTATCATAGGTAATAGTGCGATCGAGAATCGGTTTACCGTATTTAGTTTCACCTATCTGTAAAAAGGGCGTTTCTTTGGTGGCTTGAATATGATTTCCCTGGGGATAAATCAGGAATAATTGCGGTTCTTCTCCTTTAATTTGTCCCCCAAGAATAAAGTTACATTGAAAATCAATCTTATCTTGTTCTAGCCAAGTTCTTTCCCTAGCTTGTACTTGACGACTTTTATCACCGATATAGTGGGCGATATCGTAGAGATGAGTCAGAGCATGGAGATTTTTATCCTCTTGATTGTGCAGATCTCTTTTTAGTTCGTGAATCACTCCTTGGCTAATCGATAAATTGCCTGATGTACAGACCATAATTACTCTTTCTCCCGACTGAGAAAAATCAAATAATTTCCGATAGGCCGAGATATAATCGACTCCCGCATTCGTACGAGAATCCGCACCCATAACAATGCCAAAACGATTGATAATTCCTAAACAGTAAGTCATTTTCAGTGAACAGTAATCAGTGAACAGTAATCAGTGAACAGTAATCAGTGAACAGTAATCAGTGAACAGTAATCAGTAATCAGTGAACAGTAATCAGTAATTAGTAATTAGTGAAGATTGATCGGTGAATAATATCATTTAAAACTTAAAATTTAAAACTTAAAACTTACCACTTTAATCTGATAACTAATCACTGATAACTGATAACTGATAACTGAATTAAGCCATAACCATACCACCATCGACATTAAAGACTTGACCGGTGATATAAATAGCGGCGGGATCGGCGGCTAAAAAACGCACCATCCCGGCGACTTCTTCCGGTTTTCCATAACGGGAGAGGGGAATATATTTGAGAATTTCATCTGCTTTGAGGTCATGAGTCATATCGGTTTCAATAAAGCCGGGGGCCACGGCATTAACAGTGATGCCTCGACTGGCAAATTCTTTGGCTAAAGTTTTCGTTAAACCGATAACACCGGCTTTAGCGGCGCTGTAATTAGATTGACCCGGATTACCCATCAAACCGGATACAGAAGTGATGTTAATTATGCGGCCGCTTTTCTGTTTTAACATCAATTTACTGACGGCGCGAGTGCAGAGAAAAACTCCGGTTAAATTGAGATCGATGACCGCTTGCCAGTCTTCTAATTTCATTCTTAACATCAGGGTATCCCGGGTAATACCGGCATTATTAACTAAGACATCAATATGACCGAATTTTTCTTTGGTACTATCTACTAAATTATCCACTTCTTCGCTTTTAGCCACATCTGCTTGTAGAGCTATTGCCTTTCCCCCGGCTGCAGTAATTTCTTCGACAACGGCATCGGCAGCACTGCTAGATTTAGCATAGTTCACCACTACAGTAGCACCTTGGCTGGCTAATTCTAAGGCGATCGCTTTACCGATCCCTCGCGAGGCCCCGGTTACTATGGCTACTTTGTCTTGTAAATGCTGGCATTCTGCGGGTAATAGTTTCATAATTTTCTGCATTCCCCAAATAATCGTCAAATCTCAAGAGAAAACTTTGTCCTGATAACTTTGCTCAAAACACTTCATTATCTCACAAGCGGGTTAATCTGACCGAAAAAATGCTCAATGGGGATCGCTTTGTCCCAACTTTCCCGTGGTTAGGATCGGGGAGAATTGGCTGCCACTAATTGATCAAGTTGCTGCTGCATCAAATAACAGACTTTCTCATAACATTCGCGTACATAACGGCGATCCCGGGCCGCTTTTTTGCCGTAACGTTCAAAAATAATCGGGGGACAAACCCGCGTCTGTATCGATACGGGTAAGGGAATATTCGGCAAGGGACCGATAGCTAGTCCCCAGGGTAAACCGAAATAGATGGGACAGGTCTCGGGGTCAATACCGAAAGGCCAAGGCATACCCTTTTTATGCAATTCTTTTAATTGAGGATAAATATCGTCGAGGACAAACAGGGTCGAGTGAGCGCCGTGGGAAATGGCGGGAATAATCGGCACTTCGTACTGTAAAGCTAGTTTAACAAAAGCTTGATTACCAGCAAAATGAATTTTATTTCTTAAACTGTGGGGACGGAAAACATCGGTAGCACCTCCGGGATAAATTAAGACACTAGCGCCACTATTTAAAGCAGCAATCGCCATTTTCGGATGAGCATGAACGGCCCCCATTTGGGCCGCTAGATGCGCTTGGGGTGCGAAAACTTGCCAGACTCGCGAATGCATCAAACCATAGATTAAGCGATCGCTGCCAAAGCGTTGGAACCAATCATACATCATCATAAACATATCGGGAGCCGCTAAACCGCCGTTATGGGAGCCGATGAATAATACCTGTCCTGAGGGGGGAATATTTTCCCAACCATCGGTTTTAACGCGAAAATAATGGTGATAAAACCAATCCAGAAGGGGGACAAATTTTTCGATCACCTGCGGATCGCGATCCTCTAATGACCAACCGGTGAGGGTATCAGCAGGGGCCTTGGCCGCTTGTAGGGATAATTCGGCAAAAGTCGCCGTAGATGAGATAAAAGAGCTAAAAATCTGCATTGATGCCAAGTTGATAATTTAAGCGCATCTTATTATCGCAAATTTGGGTTAAAAAACCCATCGTTTTAGAACGGCTTTCCTTGATAATTTTATCATCTTTAATGTCTAATCTTCACAGTTGAACCAATTTTTATCTAATAATTGCTCTAAACTGTAAGGACATTCTGGGGGAAAATTGCTAGAAAAACCAGTTTTTTCTTGAACATAGGCTAAAGCATCCTGATAGATTATCGGTAATTCCTCAGCTAAATAATCCTGTAAAGTTGTCGTTAGATATTTTCTTAATTGAGTGCGAAAACTGATAATTTCTGCTCGCCAATGATTCCGATTTCTTTCTGCTTCTGTTGTCCAATAGTGTAAAAGTAATAAATGCCTGATTACTTGTTCAAGTAAGCTACTGACTCGGTTTTTATCTCTTTTACTCAAGCTTTCTAATTCCTCAATTAAATGGATTACATCTAATTCATCTAAGCGATTTTCTTGGAGGAGTTTTATCGTTTCCTCTAACCAAAAATGTTGATCAATTTCGTAAAGTAGGGGCAGGTTTTCTCCTCCCTCTACTTGCAAGGGATTCTGATTTAAAGTTTTCATTTCGTTGTTGGCGGTTTTTAATAGGAAATAAGTACCCTCATATATATATTAGGCCACTTTCTCCTAATTTTGATAGTAACACGGGAAAAATCACCGCCCCCCTGACAGTGCGATGCCAAAGGCACTGCGTAGCAGTACGCCAACTTTGCAGGGTGCGTTACACTACGTTAACGCACCTTTTTACTGACTCAAGCTATTAAAATATGGCGGATGACTTAAAGATTGGGTTCAATTTATAACTCTACCCAATTCTCTAAACTTAATCCTTCAACCCTCAAGAAATCACCGTCATTAGAAACAACAATTAAACTTTTAACTATAGCAGTAGCAGCAATTAAAATATCTTCTGTTTGTATGGGTAATCCTCTTAATCTAAGATCAGCATGAATTTCGGCTGCTTTTTCTAAAATAGCTAAATCATCTAATAAAATAATTTGATAATCCTGACAAAGTTTGTTAAATCTTTCTCTTTGTTTAGGTGCAGCAACTGCCAAAAATCCCCTCTTAATTTCAAAATAAGTAATACAACTGATAAAGATACTTTTTCTTTGAGCTTTGACATCTTCAATTTTTTGATAAATTTCAAGATTACGCTTAATAATCAAAGAAACGATATTAGTATCTAGCAAATAACTCATAATCACCTATTTACGCTTAACTGCTTCATCGAAAATAGCCATTTGTTCAGGAGTAAAATCCCCGCCAATTTTTGATAAGATTTCTGTAGCCATAATAAAGCTACAATGCTCTTTCAATTCTGCCTCTGACATAGTGTTAAATTCCTCAAAAGGTAAATTTTTTTCAAATAATTTAACCAAATGTTTCACCATTTCTGAATAATTAAGCTCCTCTTTAAAGAAAGGGCGGTCTTCCATTAAAATAGAAACAACTTGCTCAATTCTCTTAATCATTGATTTTTGTTTGACATCAGTTGATAACATATTTATGCCTCCAGTAAATTTTCAATAATATTTATCAACTGCCAATATATCAAGTTTCTCGTGGTTATGCAACATCGTGAGTTCGATCTCGAATAGATCCCCGTAACGGTGTCTTGAGTGGGATGTACCGCCATTCTCATAGGATGGGGATTTCTGCGATGTCGAACCTGTTTGGGGTGAAGATGTCTGGCGTTGTCAGATCAGAATATGAAAGATGCAATGCAATCCTTGTTATCAAAGTAATTTCAGTTCCGGTGCTGATTCGGATCATCTTTCAAAGAAGTCCCTCGCTTTTAGCGATGGGACTTCTGCTGACACTCAGTTAAATGCACTAAGAGCTTATTGCCTCAAACCAGAGGATGTCACAGCACTATATTGGTGACAGGTAAACTATACACTCCAGCGATCGCCAATTGAAAGTCGCTGACTGCATCGCCGTTGGTATCCCCGCAAAGGAGACCGCCGTCAAAGCGCAGTTGTCCCGCTTGACCTGAAAAATCCGAGGCACCAATAAACGTGAAACTCTGATTACCAGCGTTGAGGGAGTTGGCATCGATGCCAGAGACATCAATATAGCGCAGTTGTCCCGCTTGACCTGAAAAATCCGAGGCACCAATAAACGTGAAACTCTGATTACCAACGCTGAGGGAGTTGGCATCGATGCCAGAGATGTCAATAGTATCAAGACCAGTATTGAAATCGAGGATTTTGTCTTGGTTTGCACCTTGACCGATTTCATCAACGCTGTTGAAGATAAAACGGTCCCGACCTTCACCTCCTGTTAGTTGATCTGACCCTAATCCTCCGTTAAGATTGTCCTCGCCACCGCCACCGATAATGACATTATTGGCAGTATTACCCGTAATTTTATCATTCCCCCAATAGCCATTGATTT
>MTBT01000323.1 GCA_002282935.1 Microcystis sp. LSC13-02
GATTCCCTCTGGTTTGGTTGGATACGTCCTGCCAGATTAAGGAAACTCAGTGAACCAAGAATCCCTCGCTTTTAGCGACGGGAGTGTCAATCAACCGTTTACAGGAATTGCACAAAAGTGATGTCCTCTGTTCTCAGTGGTTCTAGGAGCATCAAAATCATCGGCTATCCCAACTTTTCCCGCAGCACTTCCGGGTTGAAGCGGTGGTTTCTTGGCTAACTTTACAGGACCTAATTTAACTACAGGTTCATTCTTTTTTGTGATGATAATTTCTTCACCTTTAAGTACAGCTTCCAATAACTCATTAAGTTAATTTTTTGCTGGTTTTAATTCAACTGTAGTCGTTGGTTTACCTGACTGTTCAACAATACAAACAAGCGATGGATTAAGTTATATCTATATCTTTACTTTTAATCATTATAGTTAACTTTTGATGAGCGGTATCTTATCCGACAAAGCCCCGAACCTGAAAACCGAGGCGGGATTTTCATATGATAAATTATCATATAAATAATATTACCTTATCTCCTGACCCATGACCCAATCAAGCACCAAACAACGGATCTCTATTACCGTCGATTCTAAATTGCTTCAAGATATTGACCAATTGACGGAGAATCGCTCTGCTGCTGTCGAAGAAGGATTGCGACTGTGGCACCGACAGCAGATAGAAAACCAGTTACGCACCTTCTACCAAACCCAAAAACCAACTGAACGGCAATTTGACCTGGACTGGGGAGAATTCGCCCAAACCCAAATGGAAGAAATCCTCGACCCGGAAGGACTCTAACATGGAAGATGACAATTATCCCCACCAAGGAGAGATTTATTTAATTCGCGCCCTTAAAACCATAGGAGACACCAAAAAACGCCCTGCTGTTGTCGTTTCTATCAATGTCAGGAATCAGCTTTCTAGTAGTGTTTTGGTTGTTCCCTTGACCAGCGATTTAACCGGTGGAGAAACCCCAACCCGTATTTTGATCGAAGCGGGAGAAGGCGGACTCTTAACAGATTCTCTGGCCTTATGCGACAATATCTCAGCGATTCGCCAAGTTTATCTGGAACAAGGTCCCTATGGCGCAATTTAGCCTCAATCCCGACAACGAATTCAACAGGGAATTAAAATTGCGATCGCTATCTTTTAATTCCCTGTTTTATTGGGAAAGATAAAAGTTAGCCAACTTAATTCCCTGGGAAAAATTTGCAGCCTGTAGGTTGGGTTGACGTAAGGAAACCCAACACACAATAATTGTTATGATTTCTTGGAGCAAGTTGAAAAATCGATCTTCTATGTTCAGCAACATCACAACATCAGTGAAGAAATCGGCACTCGGCAAGGGGCAGTATGAAATGGGATCACTTATTTAGATTTCAGATTCTATGCGGAATTATCGCCATTAGCCTGTAGTAGTGGTAGGGTTGACGTAAGGAAACCCAACACACAATAATTGTTATGATTTCTTGGAGCAGGTTGAAAAATCGCTCTTCTATGTTCAGCAACATCAGAACATCAGTGAAGAAATCGGCACTCGGCAAGGGGTAGTATGAAATGGGATCACTTATTTAGATTTCAGATGCTATATGGTAAAATTTGCATAATTCAGTAAGATTAGTATTATCCTATATTATTTCAACTCAACTTCCTATGAGTAACAAATCTACGATTAAATTGCTGATCGCTTTTAACGATCCTAACCTGGAACCTGAAGAACGCGACAAACAAGTCCAAGTATTACTGACAGAACTAGAACAGGCAGATGAAGTTGAATCGGTTAAACGCATTCTTGATCCCAATCCTCCTGAAGGTAATAAGTCATTGGGCGGTTTTTTGGGTGGAATCTTAATGACCGAAGTTAACCCCGCTAATGGCAAAAAACTGTTAGGGTTTCTGGGCGATCGCCTGGGAGGTAAACCGATAGAATTGTCGGTAGAGGCCAATGGTCGCAAGTTGACGGTTAAGGCTCACAGTCGAGAAGAATTGGAAATGGCTATTAAAGCGGCTCAAGACTTTATCTCAGGTTAAAGAAGGTATTATGGCAAAATTTGCTTTGTTAATTGGTGTGAGCGAGTATTCCGAAGGATTGCGCCCAATTTCTAGTGCAATTCTAGACGTTGAAGCAATGCGCCGAGTATTAGAGCATCCAGACATGGGAGCCTTTGATCAGGTTACAGTTTTGCCTAACCCAGACAAAGGGAGTATGGAAAAAGCAGTTGAGGATTTATTTGCTAATCGACAGCGAGATGATTTGGTGCTTTTATATTTTTCTGGGCATGGACTTAAAGCTCAAAATGCTAGATTTTTTCTGAGTACAAGAGACACTGGGTGTGATCAGTATGGAGATTTTCGTCGTGCAACAGCTTTAGCGGCAAGTAAACTTCAAGAGTATATCACAGATAGTCGTTCCCAAAGACAGATAATTATTCTCGACTGCTGTTTTAGTGGCGCATTTGTTCAAGGCAAAGGAACACCTGTAATGGGAGTAATGGGAGAAATAGATATTCAAACTGAGTTAGGAGGAAGAGGAAGGGCAATTCTTACTTCTTCTAGCTCGATTGAGTATTCTTTTGAATCGGAGGATAACGACCTTTCTATCTACACAAGATATCTAGTCGAGGGAATTGAAACTGGTGCGGCAGACAGAGATGGAGATCAGAAAATTTCCGTTAACGAGTTGCATGAGTATGCCAGCGAACGGGTACAGGAAGCCGCCCCTGCCATGACTCCCAAATTTTCTCTTTCTCTTGAACAAGAGGATACGATTATTTTGTCTAAATCTCCTCTTGCCGCTAATGACCCTAAGTTCAAGTATCGTAAGAAAGTTGAGGATATTATTAGAGGATGGGATGATGAGGATACTAAAGATTATCTTTTTAAGGATGAAGACTTTTCTGCTGGAGATAGGGCAGTTTTGGATGCAAGAATATACCAACTTAATCTCTCATTAGACGAAGCAAGAGCTATTGAAATAGAAGTTCTGAGTCCATTGCAACAGCGACTAGAAAATCTCAAGAAATATGAGAATGCGTTTCTAAGAATATCTGCCAATCATACCCCATTGACAAGTAGAGATAGGGAGTCATTAAAGGAACTGCAAAGTATTTATGGACTCAGGAATGAGGATGTTCAGTTCATTGAAGACAAGCACAAACCCAACAGTTCTAACGTCGATACTTCAATTCCAGAACCCACTCCTCCAATAATTCCAGAACCTACTCCTCCAATAAACTGGAATCTAGTAATTGACAAACTTTTACATCTTATTAATATTTTAAAGTCCAAAAATCCCAAATTAATTCTGCCGATTAGCATAGGAATACCATTAATAGCAGTTGTAAGTTTAATTGCCATTAATCGCCCTGATAATTGTCCAAAACAAACGGGAGACTTTATTAGTGAAGGAGAAGAAGTTCTTAATTACTCTCAATCGTTTAACAAGAAGAAAGGTACAGAATATTTTGCACAGTGTGATTATCAAAAAGCCCTGTTAAGATTTAAGGACGCATGGCAACAGGATAGGCTAGATCCAGAAACGTTAATTTACTTAAATAATGCTTTACTAGAAGCCAATAAAATGCCATATTACACGATTGCTGTTGCTGTTAGTATTCCCAAAAATCAAAATGACTTTAATGATGATGATGGTGATAGTCGAGCAAAAGAAATGTTACGAGGAGTAGCACAATTACAAACAAAAATTAATCTAGGACTTTTAAATGACAATGATCCATTCCTCAAGTATTTTCCAGATCAAAATTTTATCAATAAAAAAGCGATTAATGGTAAGGGATTAAAAGTTGTCATTACTAATGATGAAAATGACGAATTATTAGCCAAAAAGACAGCATCATCTCTTTCCCAGCGTCCTGAAATTTTAGGGGTTGTTGGTCACTATCCCAGTGAAATGACTGTGGCAACGGTGGATATTTATAAGGAAAATAATTTAGTTTTGATTTCTCCCGGATCAACGACTAGCGAGCTTACTAAATACCCCAGAAAAAATTTCCTGCGAACTGTTTTTTCTGTCGAGCAACAATCTCCTGCCATTGCAAAATTTTTGCAAGAAAAGTCTATTAAAAAAATAGTGGGCTTTTATACTCAAGGAAGTCCATTTAGTGAATCTTTTTTTAATAGTTTTAAAACTATTTTTACAAGCCCTCCATTCTCTGGAACTGTAGTAAAATTAGATGAATTTGATCTGGGAAATAATTTTAAGGCAGAAGAAGCCATCCAAGAGTTACGAAAAAGACAAGGAAAAATAACAGAAACAATAGGGCTTGTACTATTCCCAAAAGCGATTGGCGATGCTCAAGGCGATGCAATTAAACTTATAAAACTTAATAATAGTCAAAATTGGGTTATCGGATCATGGGGGCTTCGTAGTTCTCGTACCTTAGAACAAATTGACAACCTACAACCTTTTCAAAAGTTTGTTATTGCGGTTCCTTGGGATTCTTTAACCAGTCCTAACAAGAATTTTCTTAAGGATGCTAAAATTTTATGGACTACAACTTCAGTTAATGCAATAACAGCCCTATCCTATGATGCAACTCTTGCTCTAACAAAAGCTCTAGAAAAGGAAAATACTCCAACAAGAATTAATCTCCTTGAACACTTAAAGTCTCCTGATTTTCTTGTCACTAAAGGTGCAACTGGGACAATTAAATTCGATGAAAATGGCGATCGCAAAAAATTCGATGAAAATGGCGATCCCCAAAATCCCTCCGTAGAATTTGTTCACATTGTGGAGTGTCGGACACTAAGTTCAGATTTTGCTTTTGTCCCAATCAAGTATCCTACTGCTAAAGATGCTGGTTTATCCTGTTTAAACTCACCCAAAAAGCCTAGTCCCTAGCTAATTAGGTTTTGCTGAAAAAGTCTGAAATGCCGCTAGGAAAAAGGTTTCGACTCAATAAAGCGATCGCTGCCATCGTACCTACGTTCATCTTATATTTAATTCCACCCACCCACTTGCAATAATCTATATTAAGCCAATAAAGCCTGTTTTATTGGGTTTCCTGCCTCCCATTGACAGTATGCTAAAACTAATAATTAATATCATCGTCGCAATCACTCGTGGACTGGAGACAACAACTGATTATTTTTACCCGTTACCCGGAATTGGGGAAAGTAAAAACCCGTATGATTCCAGCTTTGGCAGCCGAGGGAGCCGAGGAATTGCACCGCAAACTGGCCGAATATACTCTCGGTAAATTAGCGGGTTTGAGGAATTTTCTCTCCCTGATCATTTACTACCATGGCGGCAGCGAGGAAAAAATGCGTACTTGGTTAGGTGTGCATTATTGCTATCATTCTCAACGGGGAAAAGACTTAGGAGAAAAGATGCAAAATGCTTTTGCCGATGGTTTTGCTCAAGGGATGACAGCGATCGCTATTATTGGCACAGATTGCCCAGAAATCGGGGAAAAAGAGATTTTAGCAGCCTTTGAAGCCCTAAAAACCCACGATATGGTTTTAGGGCCGGCGTTAGATGGAGGATACTACCTAATTGCTTTAAAACAGGTCTTTCCAGAGCTTTTTAGCGATATTCCCTGGGGAACGGGGGAAGTCCTGGCAAAAACCCAGACAATCGGCGCTAAACTGGCTTTAAAAACCGCTTATCTGCCTAAATTAGCCGATATTGATCGCCCGGAAGACCTGCCTATCTTAAAAAAATACCTGCCGGAATTAAGGTTGAACGATGACGGGGGTTCCCATGCGGACTAAATCAAACAACACTTTTACATCCCGATTCCGCATCCGCACACAACCATGGGAAGCGGCGCTACCGAGGGAATTTTCCGCGGGGGTCCCGTGAAAACCGATGGAATTTTTGCCGTCAGTCCAAAAACCGATCCATCTTTCCCCTAATGGACTATTGGCACCGGGGGTGCTGACTTTGCCTGTCCAGGGACTTTTCCAGACGGGATTGCGAACTAATTCCCGCACCTCAAATTTACCGGTGGGGGTTTCCCAGCCTTTTTTGCCGACGGCGACGGTAAATTGTGCTAAAACTTGCTTATCTTGATAAACGTAAACTTTTCTCTCTTTCAGTTTTAGGACCAGATGGGTAGCGAGAGTTTGATTGGCTGCCGTATTCGGGGTGACGGTGCTGATTTGGTTAGCTTGGGCCGGATATACGGGTAAACAAGTTAATCCTAATCCGATGATTAAGAGGGTCAAATTTCGTTTGAACGCCATTTTTCCCACACTCCTCAATTGCTATAGCGATAATTTTTAAGGATAGCAAATAGGGAACTTTTTGGAAATTCAAGCCGTCCACGCTGTGCCAGTTTTAGCTTCGTACTGCCGACAACCTTCACAAGGACCTGGGGGATTAACCGCACAACGCAAATGGGGGGAATACGCATTAAAACGACAACTAAGATCACCGATAAAGGCCGGTTTATTTTCTGTCTCTAGAGGTATTGACAAAAAATCACTGGCCATCACCGTGCTGTATTCGTGACGATAGCTAATCCCTCTCAAACGGTTGCTTAATCTCTGTTGGGATCGGTTAATCAACCAGAGACTAACGAGAGAGGGAAAGAGGGCGAGGACAAAAACAAAGGTTATCCTGATCACGATTTCAGTTTAGGCGATCGCCAGTGATGCTAACTTATTATCGAGGCAGTCCCTAGAAATTAGGCCATAACCAGGGAAGATTTAAGGGGTTCTTCCTTTTTGCTTTCATAAACTGCCGCAGGACCGGGGAATCCTCTGGTTAGTTCCCGCACTTTAATCTCACCTGCTTGCAGGGATTTGGTCAAAATTTCCATGGCAACCACGGGTTTACCCGCACCACAGAAGAATAAATCAGCGGCGAAATAGCCGTGTTCAGGCCAGGTGTGGATCGCGATATGAGATTCAGCTAAAGTCGCCGTCGCGGTAACTCCGTGGGGACTGAACTGGTGGACACACAAATCGATCAGCGTTGCTTCTCCTGCCGTAATTCCATCGAGGATAGCGCGGCGAATGCGCTCGGGATCGTTGAGGAGGTCAGCAGGTACTTGCCAAGCATCGACAATCAAATGGGTTCCCAGTTTGGTCATTTTTTTTTCAATACTCCCTATCGAAAAACCTTCACAGAATTACCAGTATAACACAATTTTTCTAACTTGTGCAAAAAAGATCTGGTTTTTCTCGGTTACTTTCTCTAAAAAACTGGGACAGAGCAGGGGAGAAGGGTGTGGGGTGTGGGGTGTGGGGCTTACTTCTGCTTGACAATAGTATCGTTAGGCGTTAGGATTTGATCATCAGTTAATCAGTTATCAGTTATGATCGTCAATTTCAAGTCCGAAGAGACTAAGCTCATTTTCGAGGGGTTTCAGTCTCGTCACTATCCCCCTGATATTCAATCGGTCGCTCTACGAAAACTGCTAATCCTTGCAGCGGCGTTATCGATCAATGATCTGCGTGTCCCACCGGGTAATCGGTTGGAGAAGTTGCAGGGCGATCGTCAGGGCCAGTACAGCATCCGTATTAATGACCAATGGAGAATTTGCTTCATTTGGACTGATGAAGGCAATGCTGATCAGGTAGAGATAGTGGACTACCACTAAAATTAGCTAAATGCAATGAACAGCAACACTTCGACACATTTCGACAAGCTCAATGTAAAAGCTCAGTTGCACCGGTTGCCCAATATCCATCCCGGTGAAATCCTCAAGTTAGATTTTCTGGAACCGCTCAATATTACCCCCTACAGACTGAGTAAAGATTTAAGCGTAGCTCAAACTCGTATCGGTGAGATTTTAGCCGGTAAGCGTAGTATCACTGCGGACACAGCTTTGCGTCTGTCACGATATTTTGGTAACAGTCCTCAGTTTTGGCTGAATCTTCAAACAGACTACGATCTCCGTCAAGCTCAGGCAAAGAATGCCGAAGTTTATAACCACATTCCCATCACTCCATTTGCAGATGTGGCTGAGGGTCCTAATTTTATCTGGGAGGGGGGACGGGATTAGTGGGGACGGTGGGACTGGGAGAATCGGCAGGAATGGGGGGATTTTCGGGTTTACGGACTTGGGGGACGGGTAACAGATAGAAAAGTAGGGCGCAAGCGACAAGACTGCCTAATCCTGCCAAAAAAGGTACTGTTCGACTGGCCACCGATTCATTAACCTTATGGTAGCGACGGGAAACTGGCTGTAATTTCAGGTTTAGGTCGGGTAAAGTGCGAGTATCGGCAAAAAATTGGTCAATCGCTTCTATTAAATCGAATAACTGCACGGTACTGATTTCTATCTTGACCGGACTTTCTGGGATATTCAAGTCCGTTGATGGATACCAAACCAGACGATGGAGATTCTGGTCAATCTTTTCTAGGTACACATGATCTGGTTCATGGACGGGGTCTTGGGGATGACGAACACCACTCAAAAATTCTTGGGCATACTGACTGACCGCTTGTACTAAATTTTCCAAGAAAACCCGACCACCTTGCAGGACTTTATTGGCCCCGATTAACCGACATTCTACGTTAGTCAAAATTGAGAGTAAAGGTCGGCTATCACTGGGGTTAGCTGGGGCGAAATCATCGCCGAAACCATCGAGAATCAGGGTACAATTGGGCAAGCTATACTGTCTTCTCATCTCTACACGATCTCCCCATCAAATAAACTAATCCAAAACCGCTGCATTCCCGTCGTACCAGTACAAAATAATAACTGATCGAGGAGGGATAAAGCCAGTTCATTTAAAGCATTTTCATCGGCTAGATAAACCGATACTTTGGCCCGGCGGGGGTTCATGCGACTGCGAAAATTGGAGCGAAATCTTTCTAGGTATTCTGATAAAAGAAAATTATTATCCACGGGTAAACCCTTTGATTCCATCTGTTGCCGCGCTAACAGTAATTGTCGGATGGATATAGCTAGGGGTTTGGCCCGATAACTGGCAATGATAACTAAAGCTTTTGCTTGGTCAAGGGTGAGACGGTCGAGGGTGTAGGAAATTCGCCATGGATTAGTGCAGCGTAAGCGCCAGAAAATAATCCGGTTTTTAACAATTTTATCGAGTCCTAGTTCTTTACAGAGGGCTAACAGGGCTTCCCCAGCACCGACTTCTAAGGATTCCAACGCTAATAGCATTAAATCGATATGCTGTTGGAGATGTAGGGCGCATTGCTGACTGGCAATCGGAAAATCGGGTAAAACGCTTAAAATAACTGGTTTTTCTGGGGCTGATGCTGTAGATTCGGGCGTTAGGCTAGTAGAGGTCATGATATAGGAGAACTAAAACACAAGGGCGATCGAGTCAGGATATTGTAAATTGTATTGTATAGATAGCTGTCCCCCATTTTACGAGACAAGGAAACCGAATGGATCTGAAATCACTTATTCGCGATATTCCCGACTTTCCCAAACCGGGTATTGTCTTCCGCGATATTACTACCCTACTCAATCATCCCCAAGGATTACGTTACACGATCGATACCCTAACGGCAAAGTGTCGCGATTACGGTTTATCCCCTGATTACATTGTCGGTATGGAATCCAGGGGTTTTCTCTTTGGTGTTCCTTTAGCATACCAATTAGAAGCGGGATTTATTCCTGTCCGGAAACCGGGCAAATTACCCGCCGCCGTTCACAGTATCGAGTATGATTTGGAATACGGAAGCGATAGCCTCGAAATTCATCAAGACGCGGTGGCAGCCCATCATAAAGTCTTAATTGTCGATGATTTGATCGCGACGGGAGGGACGGCGAAAGCGACGGCCGATTTATTAGAAAAAATTGGTTGCGAGGTTTTAGGATTTGCTTTTATCATCGAGTTAATCGACCTCGGTGGTCGGGAAAAATTACCCGATTTACCGATTATTACCCTCATCGATTATTAGGTTTTTTTCTATGACGGCGACTGATGATAATTATAAGGCGGCCACCGCTCGATCGAGTGCTAATGGGTTACAATCTCTCCTAACTAGCGAAACTTTTTTATATATTGTCAAGCGTGTTCTCCAGGGTTTATTAACTCTGTTGTTGGCCTCGGCTTTGAGTTTCGCTATTATCCAATTAACCCCCGGCGGTTTTCTGGCTTTGCTTGACCTTAATCCCAAGATTAGTCAGGAAACTAAAGAACAATATATTGCCCTTTTTGGTTTAAAAGACCCGCCGATTGTCCAGTATTTTAAATGGTTATGGCAAGTGGTAACTCAGTTTAATTTTGGTCTGAGTTTTACCTATTTTCGTCCCGTGTCTTCCCTCTTATTAGAGAGAATTCCAGCGACGTTATTAATGTCTTTGACTTCCATCATTTTAACCTGGGCGATTGCGATTCCCTTGGGCATTCTCAGCGCCGTCAAACAAAACCAATTTATCGATAAATTTTTCCGAGTTATCAGTTATGTTGGTCAAGGTTTCCCCAGTTTTATCACTGCCCTTTTACTGCTAATTCTCGCCCAAAATGTCTCGCCGCTTTTACCGGTGGGTGATATGACCAGTATTAACTATTCGGAATATTCCCCTATCGGTAAAGTTTTAGATATCGCTTGGCACATGATTTTACCAACTATTGCCCTGACAGTTACCAGTTTTGCGGGATTACAAAGATTGATGCGGGGACAATTATTAGATGTTCTTCGACAGGATTATATTCAAACCGCGAGGGCGAAAGGTTTACCAGAAAATAAAGTTATCTATGTCCACGCTTTACGCAATGCTATTAATCCCCTGATAACTCTTTTGGGCTTTGAATTTTCCAGTTTGTTAAGTGGGGCATTTATCGCCGAATTTTTCTTTAACTGGCCCGGATTAGGTCGTTTAATTCTGCAAGCTGTGACGGCTAAAGATTTATATTTAGTTATGGGCAGTTTAATGATGGGTGCTACTATGTTGATTATCGGTAATCTCCTGGCTGATTTACTTCTCAAAGCTGTAGATCCTAGAATTAAATTGGAGGATTTAAAGTAGGGGAAATGGGGAAATGGGGAAATTCAACTAAATTCCTCACTACTCAACCCCTAAACCATTTTTTCCTTTTCACTTTTTACTTAACAAAATATGTTAGCAACTACACATTATTTACTCAGGTCAAAACAAGACGGACAATATCTAGTGGCGCGTCTGAGAAAAGGTGAAAGCGAAACTCCGGCTAGTTATCTGCTTCTGTTTAAAGAATCCTACGATGCTTTAAGTTATATCAATACCCATGCTCAGGATTTAGCCAATAATTTTTCAGTGGAAACTCTCTCAGGAACACAATTAAAGGGACTGATGCAGCGATGGGGATTTGCAGGAATTGGTTTAGTGAGTGAACCGTTGGAACCACAGGTACAGTTTTTAGCCTACGAAAAAGGATTTAATCTCTAAACTATGAAAAAGCTGTTAATCACTGGAGTTAGTGGGTTTTTAGGTTGGCATATTTACCAAAAAACTCGCTCATCCTGGGCAAGTTTTGGTACATATTTTAATCACAATGTCAATAGTAATGACCCAAATTTAATTAAAATTAACTTAACAGACTTAGCCGCAGTTAAAGAACTTTTTCAACAGATTAAACCCGACGCAGTAATTCATGCGGCTGCCCAATCAAAACCGAATCTCTGTCAAGAATTTCCCCAAGCATCCGAGGCAATTAATCTGACAGCTTCTCTAGAAATTGCCCGTTTGTGTAGTCAATATCAAATACCGCTAGTTTTTACCTCTACCGATTTAGTTTTTGATGGTAAAAATGCCCCCTATTCCGAAAATGATCCGGTTTCTCCCGTGAGTATCTATGGTGAGCAAAAAGTAGCGGCAGAAAAGGGTATTTTAGCAATATATCCTTGGGCGGCTATCTGTCGAATGCCTTTGATGTTTGGTTCCCCTTCTCCCACCGCTAATAGTTTTCTCCAACCCTTTTTAAAAACCCTCCAAGAGGGAAAAGAATTATCTCTATTTACTGACGAATATCGCACTGCTGTTGGGGTTAATAGTGCGGTGAATGGTTTACTTTTAGCTCTAGAAAAAGTGCAAGGTATTATTCATCTAGGGGGTAAAGAAAGAGTTTCTCGTTATCAATTTGGTTTACTAATGGCGGCAGTTTTTAACATTCCTGGAGAACAAATAAAACCCTGTTTACAGTGCGATGTTCCCATGATTGCGCCGCGTCCGCAGGATGTTTCTCTTGATAGTTCTCTCGCTTTTTCTTTGGGTTATCAACCATTAAGTATTAAAACCGAATTAGAGGCAATTAGAGATGAAATTATCTGAACAAAAGCGGACTATATTAATTATCTTGCTCCTTTTTTTTACCGCTATTCTCATGACCAATTATTTTGAGGTAGGGATGACAGGAGTGTTGGCTTTTGGGGTTGCTTATCTTTCTAAAGGATTGCGAAAAGTTAAGTAGGGTTTGCTGAAAAAGCCTGAAATGCTGATAGGAAAAAGGTTTCGACTCAATAAAGTCTAGAAGAAAGGCACAAAAAAAGGTAAAGTAGCCTAAAAGCCCTCCATTTTTTTACTCAGTACATATGTATTGAATCTCGTCGGCAACTCCATCAGAACCCGAATCATTTGAACTGCCCTTTGCTCGAAAACTATCAGATGAAAACCTTTGGGTTATTATGGCCAACTTAATTCCCTGGGAAAAATTTGAGGAAGAATACGCGCGCATACTTCTCCGAAAACAAGGGTGCGCCCGCCTTACCATTTAGGATGGCATTGGCAGCATTATAGCAATTCTTGAAGCTATGAGGTACAATGGAGAGCAAATAGACAAATAATAGAACTCGCCAGCTTCCTATGAGACCCTATTCCGTAGA
>MTBT01000324.1 GCA_002282935.1 Microcystis sp. LSC13-02
AGGTGCGGAACCCCGCAAGGGAAAGAAGCAGAAACCCAAATCGTGAGGTTTGGGAATCACCGTCCGTTTACGGCGGTGAGGATGTCAAGGTTTTTAATATACTAGATGACAGTAGAGTCGCCCTAGAGGGTTATTGTAACCCCCCAGATCGCGCTTTTGACTTGCTTGATTACTAATTTACTATGTGTCTCCGCCGCTAGGAGTGTGATATGAATCGTCCTGGGAATCGGTTTACCGAATCACCGAAAACCCCCCCGACTCCTGAATTTCCACTTCAGGAAGTCCCCCTTGAATCCCCCCATACCGAGGCTGATTTAGCCGTAGAGTCAGCCACCCCCGCAGAAGTCAAACGTCAACAACCGATCCCCCCTCCCAGTCATCTGCGGCAGTATCGGGCGATCGGTCTCGTCTATGGCCATTATCAGCGATCGGAGGAACAATTAACTAAAGGCAATATTTTAACTGCCGATGGTACTCCGATCGATTCTGTGATTCTCGGTCGAGTGATCAGTTTGGTCAAAAATCATCTCGATCTGGAAAAACCGCATCTTTGGGTGGTTTATCCGCGCACCCGTCAGGAAAATGATGCCCTTCATGTTCAGATTGTCGGTGTTTGGGAACCAGAAACCCTGAAAAAGGAGGATGATCAGGAGATAGAGCCTCTCCTCGCTTCTACCCCGGGTTATTTCTCGATTCGAGGCGAAGTCATCTTTACCGAACGGGAAAATCAAGCGGTAGTGGTCAAAATCCGACAAATGCCCAAAACTGAAGCAGACAAACCCAAGTTTTTTAAACTAAAATTGCGCGGCACTTTACCTGGTAAACCGATCAGTCGTTTTTGGGATTTTCAGGTACAACTTAAAGGAGATGCCTTAACCATTTTGGAAGGTTTAGACCTCGGTTTTGCCAGCAAGAAAAAACCGATGGGTAAGGGAGGTTTTAAAAAGCCTTTTGATAAAAATCGTCATCCCTCGGGGGAAGGAGAAAAACGACCTTTTACCCCCGGACAATCCCCTATCCCTCGGCCTTCCCGACCAAAACCCGTATCGGAAAACTAATTGTTTTCTAAGGATGGGTGAGAAACCCATCCCTAGTCTAGGATTTGGTTTTGGGAGCTATTTGATACTTAGTATTAGGAATATAAGCGCGAATGTTATAACTATAATCTGTTCCCAAAATCTCGGCGATAAAAACCGCTAACTGAGTGCCTAAAATCGCTTCATCGGCAGAACTAAAAGATTTATAATCTTCTATTAACCATTCTTGACCACCATTAACTAAAGTACATTGAAATGTACCGAGAGATTCGGCGATTTCTGTATGTTCTGTATAGTTTCTCGTTCTTACTTCCCCCCTACTATCTGCTCTCAAACATAATTGATTAAGTTCTGAATAAAATTTGGCAGGAATTTTGTCTAAATCACCCCCTTTAGTCACCCAATGCACAAAAAGATGAAAAGACCAAGGAAGATTGAGGTAGAGTAGATAAAATAAACCCAGAATAATTGTTAAATATAAGGAGGAAGTCAGGAATTTATCATATTTCCTTTTTCGGGATCGATTTAAACGTTTAGCTAAATCTAGCTTTGATCTTTTCATAAATTTTAATGAGTCAAAAGTAATTCGTAAAAAGTAAGATGTATAAAAAAATCTGGTTCTTCGTTACTTGGTATGGTTCGATAGGGGGGCATAAATCGACTAAATCCTTATCTGGCAAGAGATTTAATTGATTAGTTCGCTCCTTTCTATATAAGGGTTACATCCCTTATAACCCCCGTCCATTGCATAACACAAACCGAAGAGCCAAAAATCTGGCGTTTTGCTCCGATTATCCTGTCTTTGAGTTTATTTATTCTAGCGGTCTGGGCAATTAGTCAAGAATTTAAACACTACACTTTTGCTCAACTGTTGGCTAGTTTGGATCATCTTACCACAAGTCGTAAGCTAGAAGCTATTTTTTGGATGGCTTTGGGTTATTTGTCGATGACGGGTTATGATCGCCTAGGTTTTTATTATATCAATCATCCCTTAGCTTTAGGCACTATTATCCGCGCTGCTTTTATCAGTTATGCTCTTGGTAATACCATTGGTTTGACCTTATTTTCTGGGACAGCAATTCGTTATCGTTTCTATACTCCTGCGGGGGTGGGGGTGGTGGATATTGCCAAAGTTATTACTTTTACCCATTTAAGCTTTTGGTTAGGAATGTTAGGGATTGGTGGTTTAAGTTTCCTCCTCGATCCCCAACGGATTCCTCAACTTTTAAAATTACCTTTTTTAACTACTAAACCTTTAGGAATAATTTTTTTATTGCTGGTTACGGGATATTTTTTCTTGACTCTCACCTATAAAAAACCAATAAGAATCGGCCAAGAAAACATCTATTTACCCTCTTGGACTCTTTCCCTGGCTTTGATTTTGTTGACTTTTATTGATTGGATATTAGCCGCTAGAGTTCTCTATCTTCTTCTCCCGGGCAGCTACAATACTTCGTTTTTAGGATTTTTCGGTCTCTATGTATTTGCCATGACGGCAGGGGTATTAAGCAATGTGCCGGGGGGAATAGGTGTTTTTGAGTTTATCATGCTGAGATTACGGCCAGAATATGTATCTAATGCCGAGCTTTTAGGTTCTTTAATCGCCTATCGAGCTATTTATTATTTCCTGCCTTTAATTGTCGCTTTTGTCTGGTTGTTGGGTTACGAGGCGCGCAGAAAATAAGGTCTTCAAATTAGCTTAAACGGACAAAAAAAGTCCCCATGCCGTCATAGCTGGGGAGCATCAATCTAGTAGGCTAAAGTTTCTAAAGTTTCCCGTAGATAGGAACAAATGCGAGCATCAGCATCGTCTCTATTTTTACCTGATTCTAGTTGTTCTTGCTGCCAACGCCGAAAACCGGAACTAGCGGCGATGGCTTGTTTTAAATGCTCCCAAGTGTGATGATCTTTATGAAGTGGGGTGTCAGAAAATGTGGTAGAGTTGCCCATCTTTACCTCTGGTGGTAGGGTTGCACTTTTTAACTTAACTTAAAAATCGCTGAAAATTCTGATAACTGGGACACAATTAGGCAGAAAAAGGTGTTGCCTAGCGGGAAAGCTGCGGGGATGCCAACACCTTTTTTGAGGAAATATAGCAGATTTTTAGGAGATTTGGCTGGTTTCTGCCGCTTCTTCCGCCTCCACTGCGGCATTTAAAGCTGCGGGGGGAATGGGGATAGGAAATACCGACGGCAGGTTAGCGGCGGCATCTTCGGGAGGCTGTCCGGAGTGAAAACGACGGTAGCTTAAAACACCGGCTACGGTGATTGCTCCTGTAGCGGTGGCAACCCCTAAAATAAGTTTGTTAGGATCGACATGGAAGCTGTTATTGCTGCCAAAAATGCCTTTAGCTTGAGCGAAAGCACAAGCGGAGGCACTGCCAGCATCAAGAGTACCTAAAACAATACCACTGACGAGGGTGGCACTAACGGCGATGGAGGTGAAAAAAGTTTTCTTCATAATTGCCTTGGAGATAGGTTGTCAATAGCGATTATCCTTGCATTATATATATCTAAATCACAATTGTCTATTTTATTTCTGTTGGTGACATTAAAATAACTTTGTTTAAGAATAATGAATTATCAATATCGTGTTGGGGGTAGTCTTGCCTATAACCATCCTACCTATATCGAGAGAAATGCCGATCGAGAACTGTTAACGGCGTTAAAAAACGGTCAATTTTGCTACGTTTTTAACTGTCGTCAGATGGGTAAATCCAGTTTAAGGGTACGAGTGACCCATATTTTACAGCAATTGGGCATGGATTGCGCGGCGGTAGATATAACCAGTCTTGGTAGTAATGACAATTTATCCCAATGGTATAACGGGGTGATTACCCGTTTGTTTTTAGGATTTAATCTGACGGGAAAAATTAATCTTAAATCCTGGTTGCGCGAGCGAGAGGATTTACCTCCCGTGCAGCGTTTGGGACAATTTATCGAGGAAGTTTTATTAGTTTATTGTCGGGGAGAGAAAATCTATATTTTTATTGACGAGATCGATAAAATTCTCAGTTTACAGTTTTCTCTAGATGACTTTTTTTCCCTGATTCGTTATTGTTATAACCAAAGAGCGGAAAATGCCCAGTATGAAAGAATTACTTTCGCTTTATTCGGTGTTGCTACCCCAGCAGATTTAATTCGCGAAAAGACCCAAACATCTTTTAATATCGGCCAGGCGATCGAATTAACAGGATTTAATCTTGCAGAAATTGCTCCTCTAGCCGCGGGATTATCCGGTCAAAGTAATTATCAACCCGACTGGTTAGAAAAAGTTATTTTTTGGACGGGAGGACAGCCATTTTTAACCCAGAAAATCTGTCAGCTATTGCTGGAAAGTAATTTAGATATTGAGACGCTGATCAAAGAGAGAATTATTAATAATTGGGAATCTCATGATGAACCAGTTCATCTGCGAACTATTGCCGATCGCTTGTTAAGAAATCAAGACAAAGCGGGTCGTTTGTTAGGCATCTATCAACAAATTTTAGAAAAAGGTGCAATCCTGTGCGATGATAGTCCAGAACAAGGGGAATTAAGGTTATCGGGGTTAGTGGTAAAAAAGGATAATCAATTAGTAGTTTATAATCCTATTTATCGAGAAATATTTAATCTCAATTGGGTGGAAAAACAATTAGAGCAATTGCGTCCCTACTCAGAAGCGATTGCCGCTTGGCAACAGTCTAATTATACCGATGAATCGCGGCTTTTACGCGGAAAAGCTTTAAATAATGCCCTCGATTGGTCTCAGGGGAAAAGCTTAAGTAATCTTGATTATCAGTTTTTAACTGCTAGTCAAAATCTCGATAAAAGAGAGGCAGAAATTAGCCTAGAAACTCAGAAGCAAGCTAATAAAATTTTAGCAATTGCTCACCAAAAAGCCACCAAGAGAATTAAAATTGGCTCAGTAATTTTAATTGCTTCTCTTTTGGGTTCTCTCTTAGCTTTTGTTCAGGTAAAACAAGGGTGGCAGCAAGTAGAAACCGCTCAAATAGGTATTAAATTACAGCGCCAGGGTGATAGTTATTGGCAACAATTTCAATTTGAACAACTAGAATCTTTAATTGCGGCCATGCAAGCAGTAAATAGTTTAAAAAATATCGTTACTGATGACCAAACCCTAGGTAAATATCCTGCTACCAGTCCCATTATTACCCTACAACAAATTTTAGAGCGCATTCAAGAAAAAAACCAACTGCAAGGACACCGGGGAACTATTTATAGTGTTAGTATTAGTTCAGATCGTCAAAAAATTGCCACTGCTTCTCAAGATGGGACGGTAAAAATTTGGAATCAAAAAGGTGAGAATATTCAAACTTTGATAGGTCATCGAGGAGCAGTTTATAGTGTTAGTTTTAGTCCCGATGGTCAAAAAATTGCGACCGCTTCCGAAGATAAAACCGCCAAAATTTGGAACTTGCAAGGGCAAATTTTAGTCACCTATCCTGACCATCAAGAATCAGTTTATAGTGTTAGTTTTAGTCCCGATGGTCAAAAAATTGTCACCACTTCCAGGGATAAAACCGCTAGATTATGGAATTTATCAGGTCAAACTTTACAGGTATTTAAGGGACATAAAAGATCGATAGATGCAGCTAGTTTTAGTCCCGATGGTCAAAAAATTGCCACCGCTTCCCGGGATGGTACGATTAAAATCTGGGATTTATCAGGTAAAATTATCTTGAGTTTAGGTAAAGAAAATATTGAGGCTTTTTATAGTGTTAATTTTAGTCCCGACGGTCAAAAAATTGCCGGAGCAGCGGCAGATAAAAATGCTAAAATCTGGGATTTACAGGGAAATTTAATAGCTACTTTCCGGGGACATCAAGATTTTGTCAACAGTGTTAATTTTAGTCCTGATGGCCAGTTTTTAATTACTGCATCTAGTGACGGTAGTGCTAAAATTTGGGGAATGCAAGGGGAAGAAATAACTACTCTCAGAGGACATCAAGAATCAGTTTTTACTGCTGTATTTAGTCAAGATGGAAAACAGGTGGTAACTGGATCGAGTGATGAAACGGCTAAAATTTGGCAACTGAACAATTTAAATCAAGCTAGGACTGATAATACCAGTGTTAGCATTAATTTCCAGGGCAATATTATCGCTATTGCTAATAAAGATGGTCAAATTACTTTACTCGATTCCCAGGGAAAAAAAATTAGAGAATTTGCCACAAAAATGCGCTCAATCTATAGTATAGCTTTTCATCCCGATAGTAATCAGATAGCGATTACAGGAAGAAATGGAAAAGTACAAATCTGGAGTCAAAAAGGAACAATGCTTCAAGAATTTACTGCTAGTCAAGTACCGATTTATAGTCTTGCTTTTAATGGAGAGGGAACAGCAATAATCACGGGAACAAGTGAGGGAAAAGTTCAATACTGGCATTTAAGTAATCATCCACCTCAATTGATTAATTCTTGGACAGCCGATGATAGTATTATATATGATTTGGTGTTTTCTCCTGATCATCAAAAAATTGCTACTGCTACTCGAGGAAAGATTAAAATTTGGGATTTGCAGGGCAATCTTTTCGAGGAGATTAAAACCGATTCTTTTCCCGTTTATGGAGTTAGTTTTAGTCCCGATGGTGAAAAAATCGCCGCTATTTCAAGGGATGGTACAGCTAGACGCTGGGACATGGACGGAAATTTGCGATCGGAGTTTAAAATAGAAGAAGATATCGTCTATGGGATCACTTTTAGTCCTAATAGTCAAGAGATTGTGATTATTGCTAGGGATGGTCAAAAGCATCGGTGGCCCTTAGAAACGGAATATAATTATTTACAAAAATTGCTCGATCGAGGTTGTCTTTGGTTAGAAGATTATCTCAGGAATCGTCCCGAAAAACGAAAAGCTCTATCCCTGTGTACTAGGAAAATAAAACCATTCACATTTTAAACTTGGTTTGACTGGGTGGGGGCAAAGTTTAAATTAATTGGTTAATTTCTTGAGTAATTATTGCCTAACCCACCCGCTAAATAATCTTAAATTTTAATCCGATGAGGGGGGATTTTCTGCGCTTGGCGATCGAGTTTCTGGGGGAGTATCTTCTCCGATAGTTTCTTCTGGGGACAAATCTTCCTCGGTAACTTCAATAATCACCGTTTCGCTAACAGCAATAGTTTCGACTTCAACATTTGCGACAGGTTCAGTCGGGGGAATTTCTGGGGGATTTTCGGAAGAGTTGATCTCTTCTTTTGCCAAATCAAAATCATCGAAATCATCGAAATCATCGAAAGTTTCATCATCATCAATAATTTCTGCGGCTTTTTCCCCAATTTCTGTCACTGATTCTGTAATAGTTTCCCCGATAGCCGCCGCTTTTTCTATAACGGGGTTCACCGTTTCTTGAGCTTTTTCCTCAATTTCTGTCACTGATTCTGTAATAGTTTCCCCGATAGCCGCCGCTTTTTCTATAACGGGGTCCACCGTTTCTTTAACCGTTTCTTTAACTTTTGCCGCTACTTTCTCAGCTTTAGCTTTAGTTTTAGGGGATTGAGAGGGAGTAACTTTCCCGAGACGATTGCCTAACCAACCGACAATAGTAAATAATTTAACCGGTTTGTCGGGATAAAAAAGTGCTTGTCTGAGTTTGAGAGTTTGCCAAGCGAAAGCAATAAATAAAATGGCTGCGGCAACTTGTCCCAGGAGGATAGCGCCTGTAATCCTTCCCGCGCACAACCAGAGGACAAGGGCATAGAATAATCCTACCGCACTCCAGAGAAAATCATCTTGACGGTGGCGATCAGGGGCGATAAAAGCGGTGGTGAGGAGGTACAGACTACTCAATCCCACAACGACCGCTAGGATATAGGGCAACATTTGCGATTCTCCTTTGACATTTCCTTTTTTATTGTGCGTTATTTGGGGTCGATCGAGTCTATTTTTTGATTAATTTTCAAAATTATCGAGTCAGATCGTCTTTAACTGTGTTTATGAATAGCCATAGTTAATATTAGGAAATTCTTGGTTTATCCTCTCATGCTTGTGCCGATCAGATTAAACAAGCTTTCAGACCAAACGATTAAGTTTTGATATTTAACAAGCAAAGAGGAATTAGGAACCCTTGATCAACCCACAGACAAACTGTTATCTTTAGCAATTAGTGCCGATGGTAAATATTTAATTATTGGTATTGCTGACAAAACTGTAAAAATTTGGGAAAATGGGCAATAGTAACAACTCAAGATAACTGCTATAAGTAGAAACTTATGCCGACAATATTTTATTGGGGAGAAGATGAATTTGCTATTAACCAAGCGGTGAAAAATCTGCAAGCAAAACTTCTCGATCCCAATTGGATACAGTTTAATTATGATAAAATTAATGGTGATCGCAATGAAGCAATTATCGAGGCCCTCAATCAAGCGATGACTCCAGTTTTCGGCATGGGAAATCGTTTAGTTTGGTTAGCTGATACGGTTATTTGTCAACAATGTTCCGAGGATATTTTCCAGGAATTACAGCGCACTTTGCCCAATTTACCCGAAAATTCCTATCTGTTATTAACCAGTGCCAAAAAACCCGACTCCCGCTTAAAATCGAGCAAGTTTATCCAAAATCAGGCGGAGGTTAAAGAATTTGAACTAATTCCGCCTTGGAAAGTCGAGGAAATTGCCCAAAGAGTTAGGGAAATTGCCAAAGAAGTGGGGGTAAAATTAACTTCCGATGCGATCGAACTCTTAGCTGAAGCGGTGGGAAATAACAGCCGCTTGCTGTGGATGGAGTTAGAAAAACTGCGTTTATTTAAAAATAATTCGGCGGGAACTATTGACAAAAAGGACATTTTAAGCTTAGTCAATGCCAGCAATCAAAGCAGCTTACAGTTAGCCAGTGCTATTTTAAAACGGGAGACAGGCAAGGCCCTAGAATTAGTCAATGAATTATTAAATCGCAACGAGAACCCCCTGGGTATCACCGCCACCCTAGTGGGTCAATTTCGCACTTGGGCAATAGTGAAATTAAAAATTGAAGAAGGAGAAAAAGACGACAAAAATATCGCCGCCGCCGCCGAAATTGCCAATCCCAAGCGACTATATTTCATTCGCAAAGAGATACAATCCTTTTCTTCTAAGCAACTTCTCGCCACCTTGCCCATACTTCTCGAATTAGAATATCGTCTCAAGCGGGGTGCAGAACCTTTGGCAACTTTGCAAACAAAAATTATTGAACTTTGTTGTTTATTGGTGACTTAATAGTTACTAATTCTGTACGCAAACGTCGCACTTTGAATCAGCTTTGTACGCTTTGACCCGTACAGGGCTAACTACAAGCCTCTCTAT
>MTBT01000325.1 GCA_002282935.1 Microcystis sp. LSC13-02
GAGGTGCGCCATTGGAAGTTCTTAGGTGCTATATTAAAGATCAAGAAAAGCCGTCGTAAAACGACGGGGTTTTAACCCAAATTTTCGATAAGAAAATTCTCCGATAATTGTTGCCCTATCCCCCGCGTGCCTATCTATTCCTACTATACCGCCGATGTTTTTAGCGATCGCATTTTTGGCGGTAATCCTCTGGCGGTTTTTCCGGAAGCATCTGGATTAACCCGCACCCAGATGCAAAAAATCGCCGCCGAATTTAACTTCTCAGAGACAGTCTTTGTTTTTCCGCCAGAAACGCCCCAAGGCACTAAAAAAGTCCGGATTTTCACCCCCAGTACCGAATTACCCTTTGCTGGTCATCCTACCGTCGGCACAGCCTATATTTTAGCCCTAATCGCTGCTATTCCCCCCCACCAAGAAACCACGATTTATCTGGAGGAAGGAGTCGGTTTAGTACCGGTAAAAATTATCATGGAGGGGGAAAAACCCGTCTATAGTGAGTTAAAAGTGGCACAATTGCCAGAATTAGTGACCGATACTTATGCTCTCGATGATTTAGCGGCGATTCTTTCCCTAAGCGTTGCCGATTTCTTACCCGGTTATCCCCCCCGCGCCTTTTCCTGTGGTCTCCCTTTTTTATTCATTCCCGTTAGAAACCGAGATATTTTAGGGAGAATCAGAGTTAATTTAGGTCTTTGGTCATCATTATTGGGACAATCCCCCGCTAATTCCCTTTTTGTCTGCTGTTTTGACCCAGAATCACCCCAATCTCGTCTCTATGGGCGAATGTTTGCCCCCGGTTTAGGAGTTATGGAAGATCCGGCTACCGGTTCGGCTGTGGCCGCTTTAGCAGGTTACTTAGGGGCCTTAGAATCTTCTAGGGAAGGGATGAATCAATGGACAATAATGCAAGGGGTGGAAATGGGCAGACCCAGCAGTTTACAATTAAAGTTCCAGAAAAACCACCGTGACATTACGGAAGTTTGCGTAGGTGGTGCATCAGTTCTAGTCTGCCAAGGCAAGATGATAATTCCTGATGGGGAAAGACTTTAGCTGGTTAGAAAATGAATGGTTTCCGCTAGGGATTTTAACTCTAAATCCGAGATTTTGTCATCATTCCAATAGCTAATTTCTTTGCCTACTTTTTCGATAAAATAATTGGCTGCATAACGATATCTTTTTTGACAAGCTTCCTGAGCGAAATCCACCAAGGCTTTAGCGTAGGATTCGGGGGAATGATTATTTTCTAGCCAAATTTGACCATTTTTCCCAATAGTCTGATAAGATTGCGGATCATGAAGAAATTGAGAGAAATGTTGGTGTAAATCGGCGATTTCGTTGCCAACAGTCACATAACCTACGGTATTTTCGGGCAACTCACTATACCAGCCTATTTTAGTCACTAAACTTGGCAAACCATGGCTCCAAATCCGCAGCTGACTACCAGAAGCTTCCCCCATGGTAGGATAACGTAAATTGATCGCTAAATCTGCGTTAGCTAAGGCGGTTTCTAATTTGGCTTCCGTGACAAAACCATGCAAGGTTACTAAATTATTTAAATTTAAGCTATTAATTTTTTGAAGGAGATAATTACTATCCCATACTTCTCCATAGATGTCTAAGCGAAAAGCTTGTTTTTGGGTAAAACTGGCCAGAGAGTCCAAAACCAGTTCCAGACAGCGATTAACGCCTATGTAACCAAAGATAATCAGTTGATAGAATTGTTTTTCTGTTGCTTTTTCTGTCTCTTGAATCAATGATTGACCTTGACTAGGATAGGGTAGTGGCAGATAGCCAGTCAGCCATAAATTTTCCTGTTTGAGTTGTTGATAAGTCTGTTGTCCGTGGCAAATTACCCCTAGGGCATTTTTTAAAGCCAAGGGAGTGAGAGGGTAATATTCAGCCATAAATTCCGTAGATAATTCACAATTCCAAAACTTTTCTGCCGCTAAAGCTCCTTCTATCCCGTAATAACGGAGCATTTGATTTATATAACCAACTTTATCCTGATTCAACTCTCTATAGATACCTCCAAAAAAATGTTGTAGTTTCAGGTCATGTAGCACTACTATTCCAGGGCAACGACAACTAATTTGCCAGATATTTCCGTGAAAATCGGGATTATTTCCGATGTGATAGATGTTAATATCGATGTGATTAATCGCTGACCAAGGCATCTGATCTATCTGATAGTGATTTACCTTAACACAACGGCTAATTTCTCGGTCATAAATCGTTTGATCAGTCCAGAGTTCTAATTGACAATTTTTGATTAAGCCGGGGAGAACCCGCACCGTGTATTCAGCAATATCGGTTCTAGCTGGAGGCAAAGGAGAAAACCAATTAATTTTCATGGCAGCATTTTTACAGTTATATAACTAAGTGGTCGTGCAAAATTAATTTCCTAGTCGAGACAGGAGAGAGTAGACGGGAGAAGGGAGAAGGGAGACGGGAGACGGCTATCAGGGATCAGATTTGAGTTTTTAGTTCACTGTTTACTGATCACAGCAAAAAGCTGACAGCTGACGGCTTAGATGTGTAATTAATTTTGCCTAGGTACTTAACTAATACTAAACCATTTTCTCCTAGGCTACTGTTCAAGATAGGCACTCAGACCAGCAGCAAGAAAGATTGATGATTATCATTCTTTCAGAACTTGATTTGGTCTAATATTTAGACTTGTCTAAAAATCTGGCTCTAGAATCTAATTTAACCATAAAATGAGCAGATTTAAGAGATTTAGCCGTACAATTCAGGAGGGTAAGATTTAAACTGATCCGTCACTTTGATGCCGCGGTATAAAATATTTTGTTTTCTCAGGGTCGGATCATCATTGAATTGAGCGAGCAGTTCTTGCACTAGACGAATATCTCTAGATAAAGGATAGACATTCGCTGTTAGCAAAAGATCGGTCTGAAAACCCGAACATTCTCCTAGACGAGCGACCTCGCGGGGAACGTATTCACGATTATGACGACCGTAGGGACCAGATTCATAATAAATACCAAAAGTATAAGGAGTATCTCCACTCAAAATACTGTCCACACTTTCATAGCGAGCAATGTTGGGTGTAGTGACGATAAAAGTGCCTCCATCTTTTAAAACGCGATTAGCTTCTCGAAAGGAAAAACCAGGATCTACAAGGAGATGTTCCAGAATTTCCATGCAAAAAACCACGTCAAAATGTTTGTCCTCAAAGGGCCAGATATCTTTCTCGATATTAAAATAGGTATAGGAAAAACGATATATTGGCCAGTCTGCCGATTGCGGTTCCGACTCGATCACGGAAAAGGGATAGTTAAACAATTGTTGGTTGTACTTATCGCGACCATCTTGTGAGGATCTTTTTTGAAACTTATCTTGGGCTAATTTGCCCTCAGAATTGTCCTCAAGGGTTTTTTCATCGGGAGAGTCATTATAGGCGAGAATAATAGTCGCATCGGGAAATTTTTGCTTTAACAAGAGAGAAAAAGCTGGACAGCTGCCTAATTCCAAAATTCTTAGCCCTTTTTGCCGAGGAATTAACTCTAAAGTGGTAAGATAGCGCTTCACATGGGTCTGAAAATATTCTACGGCACCTCCTTGACAAAACTTATAGGCTTGAAACATCTTCATCGCCGCTTCACACTGTTCTGGAGTTGGTTCCCAGCTTTCTAGTTCTAGCTGCACTGGTAACTGTTCTGGTTCTGGGGTCAGCAATTGAGGGGCGGGTAAATTCACTGCTGTTGCGGTCAATTGTGGATTTAAAGGGTCAAAACTCGCGGTATCTGAGGGCAAAAGCTCAGTTTCCGCTTCTATATCGGTTAAATGATTATCCATCATTTCTAGAGTTATTTGCTGATTGTTCCGGCTCTGATGCAGTTGATCTATCTGTGAACTTAAAGTAACCAGTTGTTCCATCAGTTCTTGATTGAATTGTATCGACTGCTGGCAGACTTGGATGAGATTTTGATTCACTTCCCTTTGATCCTTAAAGATTAGTTGCAATACTTTCAGGTTTCAAGAGAGTAAAAGGCGATCTCTCCAGAGTATCAGGCCATTTCTCGCGAATTTCTGCCCTAACTTGCGCTGTTTGCAGATATTCCTGGGTGCTGCCCAATAATTTCTTCAGAGCCGACCAATCTGCACCAACGGACGACGATGGTTTGACCTCGAACAATCGAGAAGAATCTGGGGCTGCCATCTCGGTGGCAGGGTTCGGGTGCTGATTTTTGTCAGGGTTTTCTGACGGTAAGTGAGATATTGGTTTGTTATTTAACATGGTAAGAGCGAATAATCAGTAATAAATCAATCAGATAAAAATTAAGCTGCAGATAATTTTGCTTATGGCAATAGCTCAAAAATTATGGGGGCATTGGCCGATCCTAATTTTCCCGTTAAGTCTGAAAACAACGACATAATAAGGTTTTCAATCTCTCTGGAGTTTTCAATAAGCTAGTCTTAATGACAATAACCGACGAGAGAATAGGACTCCGAGATAGGAGGAAACTAAGGGATCGCTCAACTGATAAAGATAATGGGAAAAGTCAGATTGGCTGATGTCGTTTATGCAAGAAGCTTGCTAAGAACATTTGACCAACTAATATCAAGATTTTGATAGTGTTCATAGGCCGCTTTACCTAATTGTTTAGCCCAAGACCGATTTTGCCAGATTTCATCCATCGCTGCCGCTAAAGCATTAGCCGTCGGTTCCACGATTAAACCCGTTTCTCGATGACGAATAAATTCTAGGGGACCCCCCGAATCTTGGCAGGTAATTACGGGTTTAGAAGCTAACATTCCTTCTAGGGTGACATATCCGTAATCTTCGTCAAAAGGTGGATAGACGACCCCCAGGGATTTGGCGTAGTGGGCGATTTTTTGTTCATTAGTGATTTTGCCAATAAACATTGCTCTTTCGGTTAATCCCAGTTTGGCAATTTTTTCCTGTAAATAAATGTCAAAATTTCCCTCGGCTTTGCCAGCAAAAATAACTGGCACAGCGTGCGTGGTTTTTGCTAGGGCTTCCACTTAATCTGATTAATCCGGCTGGGGAAAAAGAAATAACCCTCCTCTTCCTGAAAATAAAAAGAATCCGCGTCTTGAGGGGGATGGTAGAGAGCGATAGAATCAACATTATTATAGGTTTTCAGCCGACGGACAACTTTTTGGGAAATTGTATAAATTCCCTGACATTCGGCACAAACTTTATTATCAGCTCTGATGATGCTTTCTCGAATCGGTAACCCATTGGCACTGATATCTAGACCGTCATATTTACCCCCCCAGAGATCGTAAGCCTGCCGATGTTGATGCAATAACCACAGAACTTTATCGGGATGCTTAATTAAATAGGCGGGAAATTTTAAGCCGATTAATCGATCAATATTTTGTCCGTTAAAACTTGATATATCGAGCAAGCGACAGCTTAACATTGTATCTAATATCCGCTCTGAGGGATAGGCTTGAAAAGGTATTGCTACTATTTCAGCTTCGTGACCTGCTTCTTGTAGTGACTGACATAATTGTGTGGCTAAAATTTCCGCACCACCATAAATAAAGGGAGCCTGAGTTGTAGCAATAATAATTCGCATATAGTAAGCACTCAAAATCATCTAAATTTTACAGTTTGTAGCCGATTATTGCATAATCCATCGGACCATAAAAATATTCATTAAATCGCTTGGCGGTTTCCGAGTCTTCGGCGATAGGAGTTTCCGTTGAAGGATTGAGATTAAGAATGTTGACCGGCGAGAATCCTGAATACTTGGCTAAAAACTGAGTCATCAAACTTGGTAAGGGATTACGATGGGTAGGATCGAAGTAGAAATTACAACTACCTATTAAAACATTAGCGGGATTAGGCGTTTCAAAAATTACCATTCCTCGCGGACGGAGAACCCGAAAACTCTCGCTCAGTAACTTCATTAAAATCTCGAATGGCAAGTGTTCGATCAAATGAAATCCTGTCACTAAAGCGACGCTGTTATCGTCTAGGGATTGGAGATAATCAATGATGTCCGCCTCTCGTACATCTAAGCATCGCTGTTGACATTCGGCAACTACGACTTGATTTAAATCTATTCCTAGGGCTTTATAACCATTTTGCTGCAATAATTCCAACCACTCTCCTCGACCACAACCTAAATCCAACACTAAAGAATCTCCCGGTGCGATTTGTGCCTCTTTAAGCAGGGGAAGATAAACGGCTAATCTTTGGTGAATTACGGCTCGACTACCGCGAAATCTTTCCTCAAACGCAGCATAAAAGGCATCTAGAGAATGATCTAATTCTGTTGTAATCGCTGGTTTTAGTTCTGGTGATAAGGGTTGGGATAATTGTGGGATTCCTCCTTCCCAGAACTTGCCGAGCAATCGTTTTTGTTGAATTAAATCTATCTGTAAATAATGAATATTTTGAAAGCTGCGTTCCTCGCTTTCTCGCATTTGTCTTTCTAGCTTTTCTTGTCCAAGATAGGCAAGCTCTTTCCATTTCTGATCCAAATTTTGTAACTGCTCTTCGGTTTGCTCTTGAATGTGATTACCAATATCCCCCCACTTGCGGTCAAGATTTTGTAATTGCTCTTGGGTTTGCTCTTGGATGTGATTACCAATATCTCCCCACCTCTGATCCAGAATTTGTAATTGCTCTTGGGTTTGCTCTTGGATGTGATTACCAATATCTCCCCACCTCTGATCCAGAATTTGTAATTGGTCTTGATATTCACTCTCCAAGGCTTGCAGCCGCTGCTGGAAGTATTCTTGGATACGCACCTCCCATTCTTTTGTCTGGCACTCAAAATTATGCAGTTTCTCCTGTAGATTTTGGGTATTATTGACCAGATTTTTCTCCACCGCTTGGCTGTAACCAGATAAACTCTGACTAAACGCCATTAAATTCTCTAAATCTCGCCGGGATTGTGACCGCAAATTTTCCACCTCTGATAATAACTGTCGATTTAGTTGTAGGCATTCTCGCAAGGCACTGGCAAGATTGAAATTCACTTCCCTTTGATCACGAAATATGGTATTGAGAATCTTTAAAGCCACAGCTTGCAAGGGTTTAAATAATAACCAGGGTAAACGCCCAAATTTCTCCGGTAGTTGGTTACGCACTGCCGCTCTTGACTCGGCTGTTTTGATAAATCCTTCTATATAATCGATTTGATTATTAATTGCTTCCCGATCAAAATCCCCCTTCAGGACTAATTCCCCCGTCGCTGGTGGTGGTGGTGGTACTGGTGCTGAGGGAACCCCCAGGGCTAGGTTTTGACGCAGGGCTTCTTGGCGAATTTTATCAAGCAAATGCTTGACATTTAGATTGGGATAGTAAGTTTCGATAGTCATAGAAGAAAAAATTAAGTTTAATATTTTCGTTCATCCCAGTACCTAGTAAAGATGAAACTGCCTTGATTGAGAATCTTGCTCCCCGATAGTGGCTACCAATCCCATCTTACAGGTTCCTGTACCATCAGGCTGGGATGGCATCGCTGTTAAGACCGTAAGACCGTTTTTTTCTGATAAAGTTTCCCCGAACTAGACATTTGCTGCTCTGTGGTGACAAAATTGACCGAGGAAGTTGGACTAACCTATGGGTACATCTCGATAAACTAAGACAGTTTAAATATTGTAACCGAATTGCCAAATCAAGGTGAATCAGGGTGTATTCTGGGGGCTGGGGATATAAAGTTAAGTCTTAAAGAATCCACTCAATCTGGTCGGGGGTCAGTTCTCAGGGACGATTACCGACGGTGGAAGACCTTGACCGAAACTACTCCCACAAAAAAAAATTTTGCCATAGCTTGATAATTGAGGTCATCTATGCTAGTATATGTGCCATGTGTGAACAGCTTTTTACTTTGCTCGAGGAGTGAAAAATAAATTATGACTGTAGCTCAAAATTCCATCGTCGAATTATACGTTATCTACTTTAACCGCGCCCCTGATTCAGTAGGACTACAGTTTTGGTCAACCCAAGATATAACCATAGAAGAGATGGCGGCCCAGTTCGGTGCCTCCCCAGAGGCTAAAGCCCTTTACCCCTTCTTGGAATCTCCCACCCTAGCCAACCCAGAAGAATTTATCAACGAAATTTACCAGAACGCCTTTGGTCGTGATGCCGAGCAGGCAGGACTAGACTTCTGGATAGGAGTTCTCGAAGATGATAGCTCTCCCGAGGCGGTGGCCGAATTTGTCCTGACAGTGGCTCAGGCAGCGCAAGGAACCGACCTTCTCACTCTCCAAAACCGCACCGATATAGCCCTGCAATTTACCGAGGACTTTGTGAATGCAGGCATCGCCTTCACTTCCTCCGTATTGACCACCTCATCGCAAATCATCGACACGGTGGATTCCACCGGCGCGAGCCTTACCGCAGCCCAAGCAGCAATCGATCAGGCGATCATTGATATTATCGGTGGTGGCACGGGTACTACCTTCACCTTGTTACAAGAAAGTGCCGTTCTTACCGCCGCCGCTTCCAATGGTGTTTCCCCTGCGGGTAAGTTCCTCTCCACTGCCAATGATAATATCAACGGGACAGTTTTCTTGGATGGCACCGTTATCCAAGACCCCAGTGCTTCCGATAATGATGTCTTAACGGCGACCATCCTGCCCGATGTCTTTGATTTCCAAACCATCCCCTTTATCAGCAAGATCGAGAACATCAAGCTCACGGGTTCCCCCAGCGCCGTTATTGAGATTGCCAACATCAGTGATGTCAAGAATTTAGAAATTGTTACAGGTAATCTCAAGGTTCTCACCTCTGAAAAGCACCCCCTTAATCTAGCGGAAGGCTACAGTGGAACCTTATCCCTGCTACAGGCAAATGAAAACCGCGAGACCACGATTAACCTAAATGGAACATTGGCGGGGACGAGAATTGTTGACAGTGAACCGGCGAGTACCTATAAGAACAATGCCAGTGACATAAACTTAGTAGTCAAGGCTGATAGTGTCCTCAAAGCTGGTGATATTACCAATCAGGCAACCATATTGGATGAAGGTGTAGGTGTTAAAGATACTAATTTTGTCATCAGTGGTGACAAGAACCTCACCATTGAGGGTGCGGTCAGAATGGCTACTAAAGACTCCACCGCTCAATTGGATGCCAGCGCTTTAACCGGTAAGCTGACCCTCAATCTGGCCAACATCGGTGTAGGTGTTGACTCATTTAGTGTCAAACAGATTGTCGGTGGTAAGTCCGATGACTCTTTCACCTTGACCGCAGTTACCGACCAGTTGGTTAATGTTGCTATCAACGGCAGTGACGGTAAAGATACCCTGACTGCAACTCTAGGAGTCGGTGGTATTACTGGTCTGGATAAGGTAACGAATGTAGAAACGGTTGTTCTCAAGCAAGTATCTTTTGTGAATACGCTTGTTACACCCAATGACTCCTTCGTTGCCAGTGGCCAGTCTGCCACCGTTGATGCATCTTCCTTCACGGTTTCAAAACTCACATACGATGGCGGCCTCGAAACCAATGGTACCTTGAATATCATCGGTGGTAATTTAAACGACGCCCTGTCTGGTGGTGCCAAGAATGACACCCTGACTGGTGGTGGTGGTGCTGACATCTTAGCGGGTAACGCCGGCAATGATACCTTCGTGTATAAGAGTATTGCTAACTCGAACTTCGATAGTACTCTTGCCTTCGATACCATCGACAACTTTGGTGTAGCGGGTGATGTCCTCGACCTGACGGCAGCTGGCTTTACTTCTACCCAGTTTTTAGGTACTCCCGCTGGTTTCGTAGGTGATGAGGCCACTTTACTACTCGCTGCCACAAAGCTTTCCCAACAAATTGGCAAAAACTCACTGGCCGCGTTTACCTACACTGGAGCAGAACTTGCTTTCAAAGGTAACACCTTTGTTCTGGGAACAAATGACTCTAACACAGGCGTAGTCGATGCCGGTGATTTGTTTATCAAACTCACTGGTGCTTTGACGCTGACCTCGGTTAACTTTGCTTAGACCCTGACGAGTCTTTAGCGAATAGTTTAAAGAAGGCCACCCAGAAAAAGGTGGTCTTTTTTCGTTTATTCTCGAAGGAAACCCTCCCTTCCCCCCTTGATAAGGGTGGTGATAGCTTCAATTTTCTCCCGACTTTTCTGGGGGAAGTAGTAGGGTTAATTCATGAATTAACCCTACCCTTGATAAGGGGGGTGTCGATCCCCCCTTCCCCCTAGGGTTGATTCATTTAAATTAAGTACAGCTGATTTTGAGTCAATAAATTTGACCGAAAATTCTCAAGTTTATCTTGTTCTAATCAAAAGAGTTAGTCACAATAACTAATCTTTAATCTTCTGCCAATATTTATTATGAATAAATTGATAAAGCTTGTTCCCAAGCCACTAAAAGCCTATCTCTCTTCAAATTGTCTGAGAGTACATCCTGTTAATTTAGCTAATTTTTCTGCTTCTTACGTCGATAAAACTATCAGTTTTTCCCAACGTTCAGCTAACCACCTCTGTCCCTCTGTTATTGAGAGAAAACCCAAACCTCTGAAAAGATTCAA
>MTBT01000326.1 GCA_002282935.1 Microcystis sp. LSC13-02
TGCCGATGTCAATGGGGCATTTAACATCATTAGAAAAGTAATTCCTGATGTCATTGACCAGGGAATAAAGGGTTTGCCGTTTAATCCGCTCCGTGCTTGACCCACTACGAATGACTAAGCTTTCAGACTTTTAAGTAATTTTGAGTAAGTTTAGTTGAGCGGTGAATCAAGTCCTTGTTTAGAGGGAAACCCCTGATAAATTTAAGATTGCGTTGGAGGCAAAAATGAGAGAAATTTCGGAGCATCCGGTCAACGGGGACTATTATCGGGCATCTTTTGCCATTGTTGTTCTTGGCAGCCTAGCTAGGTAGGGAGTTATGAGGGAAATATTGCTGGTAGAAGACAGCCAAATGCAACGGGAACTGATCTGTGATTTACTCCGCAATAGCGGCATTAAGGTCACGATCGCCACGGATGGGGTGGAAGCCCTCGAACATATTCAGAGAGCCAATCCGGATCTCGTCGTCCTCGATATCGTCATGCCCCGCATGAATGGTTATGAGGTGTGTCGTCGTCTCAAGTCGGATCCAAAAACCAAAAATGTCCCGGTGGTCATTTGTTCCTTGAAAGGGGAAGTCTTTGATCGCTATTGGGGCATGAAAATCGGAGCCGATGCCTACATTGTCAAGCCCTTTGAACCGATTGAGTTCATTTATACCATTAAACAACTGTTGCGCCGATAAAATCGCCCTCACTGGGGACAGTCTAGCTATGGCATAGGTCAAGACAGCTAAAAACGCCGCCCGAATTATTAGTTGCAAGAGAACTAAACTCATGCTTAACAACGCCGATTCTTTTACTGGTAACGCTCAAAATATCGCCCCCGATAATCAGGAATTAAAAACTCCCGTCGGTGAACTGTACTTGCGATTTTATCTACCCTCTCAGGACGAGTTTGCCCTTAGTGCCGTGGGAATTTGCGAGGTAATACAGCAACCACTCGATCGCATTACCCCCATTCCCAATGCTTCACCCTTGCTCCTCGGCACGATCAATCTCCGGGGTCAAGTGATCTGGGTGGCGGATCTCGGGCAATTTTTGGGGGATAGCAGCCGCTTAAACACCGATCGAGCCGAAATTCCCATAATTGCGCTTGAAGAAGAGGAAACGATCCTCGGTTTAGCGGTGGAACGTTTGGGAGATATGGAATGGCTCGACCCAGATCAACTAGGTAGTGCCGCCAGTATTCCCGATCAGATCGCCCCCTATGTGCAGGGAGAGTGGATTCTGGGCCAAGAATCAAAAAAAACCTTAAGACTACTCGATCATCTGGCCATACTCCGTTCTGCCCGTTGGGCGGCTTAAAACCTCAAAAAAATAGCAGAATAGGATTTATAGCAATTCTTTCTTAAAACTACTAACTACTTGATTTAACTTTACTAGGGGAGGGGCAAATGCCGTCAGGGACAGAATACGCAAAACTCTATAGAAAGGCTAACACCGCCTATTGCCAGGGCAACCTTGAGGATGCCGCCGTCATTGTCGAAGAGATGACCAGCAAGTATCCCGAGGATGTCAATGTCATACTTTTACAGGGTCACATTTATCTAGGACTACAACAATACAGATTGGCTGAGGAACGTTACGAAACAGTGCTGCAATTGGCTAAAAATTCTCCCAATGGCTCCGATCTAGTCGATTATGCCCAGCGTGGTCTCGATCAGATTCGGCAATTGGGTTTTGAGGCCGAGGAGGGAGATTTTACGATCGCTGCTACGGAAAGCATTGTCTACAGCGAGGCAGCTTTCGATCTAGGTCAAGGTTTTAACCATTCTCGCTCCAGGAAGTCGCAAGGGGCTGACCCCGATGGACAAAATAAAGAGCTGGATTGGAATAGTAGTCTTTTCAATGAGGAGGATCCCGGCGAGCCTACGGTAAGTAAAGTCCATTCCTATGACGATGATTTTGAGGAATCGGAGGAAACCGCCTTTAGTTCCCCTAACCTGGCGGGCACTGGCTCTCACGGTTCCCAGTGGTCTAGCGATTCGGCGGAGGGGGAAGCCCCTTTCCCCTTTTTAGAAGCGGCGGAGATTGACTCGCTGGAGGAAGGGTGGGACGGTGAGCTAGGGTCAACGGGAGAAGCCACTTTTATGGTTTCCTCTGATCTGGGAGGAAATCCCCTCACCGGCAGAGATCAGGAGTTATCCTATAGGGATACCCTAGAAGAAAGCGCTTTTGCCATTGACCCGGAATCGACCCGCCCACAAGGGGCAAAAACTGGCCGAGTCACTCAAAAAAGATACGAGGAGGAAGACACCGGAGATTTTGGGGAATCAGAACTCAATGATGAGGATTTAGACGGTTTTTCCCCACTGGCTCTGACGGATACGGTTGAAGGACTGGGGGACTGGGAGCTATTTACCCTTTCGGGGGGGGAAGCTTTGAGTGGTGGTTTTCTCCCCGAACCCAGTGCGGGCCTTAATGCCAGTTCTGGTGTGGGAGAGCCTAGTTTTAATCCTTCTCGTCTAAAAACCCCCAATGACAAAAGAGATAGTCATCTTACCCATGCTTCCGATCTCTTGCTCAAGCCAGTGGTGGAAGTCGCTCCGGACAAATTAGGCTTTTTTGTCAACGCTTCTTTAGGCAAAAAACAACTAATCCTAGCGGCTTTAGCGGGTATTACCCCTGTGATCATAATTTTTGCCGTTAGTACCACCTCTTGGCTTTCTACGCTCTTGGCTGCCAAACCAGCCCCGAATAGCCGGGCAAAAACCGAAAAGGTTGCCCCCAAACCGGCCCCAAAACCGCCAGCCTCAGCCAGTCTTTCCCCCTTCAGTCAACCGGTACTAACCATGATGTTATTAACCGGACTGGGAACCCTGGCCCTGACTTGGCTAGGCCTACAGTTGCTAATTAGTCAGATTAAGCGCAGTCTCAACGATCTGCAAAGCCAATTCGATCATCTCTCGGAAGGTAATTTTAACGCTAAAGCGACGATCTACTCGGAAGATGAATTCGGTCAACTGGCCAATCGTTTCAATCAGATGGCTCAGGTGGTGGTAGTTACCACCACGGAAGCCCAACGCCGCGCCGCCGAAACGGAACGGGAACGGGAAGACTTACAACGGCAAGTAATTCGACTTCTCGATGATGTGGAAGGAGCAGCTCGGGGAGATCTGACCGTGGAAGCGGAGGTAAGCGCCGATGTTTTAGGGGCGGTGGCCGATGCTTTTAATTTGACTATCCAAAACCTGCGCGAAATTGTCCGACAGGTGAAAAAAGCGGCAAAACAGGTGAATCAAGGCAGTACCAATAGTGAATCTTTCGCCCGCAATCAGTCTAGCGATGCCCTGCGGATGGCGGAGGAATTGGCCGTCACCCTTAATTCGGTACAGATGATGACCGACTCAATTCAACGGGTGGCAGAAAACGCCAGAGAAGCCGAAGAAGTCGCCCGCACTTCCTCGATTACCGCCCTGAAGGGGGGCGATTCCGTGGAAAGAACCGTGGCGGGAATTCTGCAAATCCGCGAGACTGTATCAGAAACGGCGCGAAAAGTCAAGCGTTTGGCGGAAGCTTCCCAGGAAATCTCGAAAATTGTCGCGGTAGTCTCTCAGATTGCCTCGCGGACCAATTTATTGGCTCTTAATGCCTCGATTCAAGCGGCGCGAGCAGGAGAGGCGGGCCGCGGTTTTGCGGTTGTGGCCGATGAGGTGCGTCAGTTGGCCGATAGAGCCGCTAAATCTCTTAAGGAAATTGAACAGATCGTTTTACAGATTCAATCGGAAACGGGTTCGGTAATGACGGCGATGGAGGAAGGGATTCAACAGGTGATCGATGTCACCGAGCGCTCGGAACAGGCGAAGAAGTCCCTAGAAGATATTATCCAAGTTTCTAACCGCATCGATACGCTGGTGCGATCGATTACCGCCGATACGGTTAAACAACGGGAAAATTCCCTCAATGTCGCCCAAGTTATGCAGTCGGTGGAGTTAACCGCTCAGGAAACTTCCCAAGAATCCCAACGGGTGGCCGGTTCTCTGCAAAAACTGGTGAGTATCTCCCGGGAGCTGCTTTCTTCGGTAGAACGGTTTAAGGTAGACTCAGAGGATGATCGATAATCGGTGAGCGGTAATCGGTGGGTTATTGATTAGCCGCTATCGCTCAAGATTGACCGCTAGAGTGAGTAAAGTTATGCCTAAACTTAGTCTCTGCATGATTGTCAAAAATGAAGCCGAAAATCTCCGGCGCTGTTTGGATAGCGTTAAAGGGGTGGTGGATGAGATGATCGTTATGGATACGGGTTCGACCGATGATACGATTGCTATTGCTCAAAGTTACGGTGCCATAGTTCCTAGCTACGATTGGCGGGGTAATTTTTCCGATGCCAGAAATGAGGCTTTAAAATATGTTACTGGCGATTGGATTTTAGTCCTTGATGCTGATGAGGAATTAAATCCCGCTATCGTAGCGAAAATGCGTCGGGCAATGGAAAAAGAGGAAAATTTAGTGATTAATTTAATCCGCCATGAAATCGGAGCCGTACAATCACCTTATTCTCTAATTTCGCGGCTATTTCGCCGACATCCTCAGGTCACTTTTACCCGTCCCTATCACTCAATTATTGATGATAATGTGGCTATTTTATTAAAAAAAGAACCTGGTTGGAAAATAGTTGAACTGCCAGAAATTGCTATCTTTCACTACGGTTACACCGTCGATAAAATAGCCAGCTTAGATAAGTTTGAACGGGCAAGAAAAGCGATGGAGGGTTTTTATCAGCAACATCCCCACGATCCCTATGTGTGTAGTAAATTGGGAGGGTTATATCTGAAGATTGGCAGGGATAAAGAGGGTTTTAAGCTGCTCAAACATGGTTTAAAATGCCATGGCTCTAATCCTCATATTTTATACGAGTTATATTATCATCTCGCTAATTATTATTATTCAGTGGAGGAATTTAAGCAATCATGCGATCATTTTGTTAAAGCGATTAAGCAGCCAATTTTAGATAAGTTAAAACTGGGTGCCTATAATAATTTAGGTGGGTTATTATACGAAGCAGAAAAATACGAAGCGGCCTTATCTATCTTTGAGAAAACCGTAGAAATTGATCCTAGCTATGCCGATGGTTACTATAATTTAGGACTGGTTCTCAAACAACTGCACCGGCTACCAGAATCGATTAAAGCTTATAAAAAAGCTCTCAAGTTAAACCCCGATAATCCCACTATTTACCAAAATCTAGGGGTTGCTTATATAGTTTTCGGTAGTTATAATGAGGCGATCGAGATTTGGCAAAAAGGCCTACAATTATTGAAAGATCAGGGTAATTTCTCTCGCGCTGAAATGCTGCAAGAAACCCTAGAAGCTCTGGGAGCAAGTGTATTGAATGATGAACAGTAACTGTTCACTGTTGTTGCGAAGATTGGGAGCAGCCACTGTACTAAAATTCTCAATAGGCAGTTAAAATGCAGTACATCTGATTGCTAAAACCCTGTCTAGTCAAATCCTGTGAGGATTTTTCCGAATTAATTGTTAATAGGATTATCGAGGAGTTAGACGCTGAAGACTTAGGGGTTTTGATAGAAATTATCAAGAGATAATTGCTGCCGTGTAATTGACCTTGACAAGAAATGCTATAATTTCCTAGCAAGAGGGGAATTTAATCTCCCTCAGGGTTGCCATCGCACAATTTTGTCGGTTGCTGGTTCTCGTCAGCTTGTCTGTCAAATATACCAATTCTATTTTGAATCGGTGCTGTTATGTCAAGATTCAATATTTCTGGCTGCAACAGAACTGGAAAATCAAATAATCTATTCCCTAAAATCTTCTTACCTTAGACAAAAATAATGAAATTCGAGGAAATCCAAGAGATTCTTAATCGGCAACTGCTCAAGCTTGAGAATCGCTGTCTCAATGACACAGAACAATTATTGTTGCGAGGACTTTGGCAGAAAAAAACCTATCAAGAAATTGCCCAAGAAAATGGTTATAGTAGCAGCTATCTTGCCAATGTAGTTGCGCCAGGACTCTATGATAAAGTCTCGCAACTGATCGGTTCTCCGATCAATAAGAAAAATTTTTTATCTAGACTACAATCTCATTGTACCAACTCCACATCGCTTCAGTATTGCGGTAATGAATATCCCCAGAATGAGCGTCCAGAATACCCCGATGCTCCTGTTTCCTATAATTATTATTATTATCTAAAACGAACAAAACTTGAAGCAAAAATTATCGAGGAAATCGGTCAATCTGGGGCGTTAGTACGCATTAAAGCGCCCAAAAAATGGGGGAAAACGTCTTTATTATTAACAATTTTAGAGGCTTGTCAACAACAATTAGGTTATCAAATTGTTAGTTTAAATTTACAAAAAGCAGACCAAGACATCATCGCAGATTTTAACAAGTTCTTACGCTGGATCTGCCGTAATTGCGCTCGGCAGTTGAATTTAGAAGCCAAATTAGATGATTATTGGGATGAAGATATAGGAATTAAAATGAGTTGGACAATTTATTTTGAAGAGTATATTTTACAAGAGATAAAACAGCCACTGGTATTGGCTTTAGACGAAGTGCATCGAGTCTTTGAACATCCGAAAGTAGCGGAAGATTTTTTACCTTTAATCAGAGCTTGTTATGAAGAATCTAAGCGATCTCCCCTGTGGCAGAAATTACGTTTAATTATTGTTCAATCCACAGAATCTTATGTTTCTCTGCGATTAGAACAGTCTCCTTTCAATGTGGGATTACCCATAGAGTTACAGGGTTTTGGTCAAGAACAAGTGGCAGAATTGGCAAAAAAATATCAATTAAATGAATTAGCAACCAACGAAATTCAACAATTGATCGACTTAGTAGGAGGACATCCTGCCTTGATTCATTTAGCGATTTATCATCTTAGCCAAGAGCGAATCACGATTGAAGATTTAATCAAATCAGCAATTACATCAACGGGGATTTATTCCTCTCATTTACAGCTGCACTGGGTCACTTTACAAAAACAACCCGAACTTGCCGATGTTTTTCAACAGATTTGTCAAGGGAATCAACCAATGATACTCGATCCAATTATTGCTTATAAACTTAATAGTATGGGTTTAATTAAACTCAGGGAAAATCAAGCAATTGTCAGTTGTCAGTTGTATCAAAAGTACTTTAGAAGTCAATATACTGGTTCAGTTTAAGATAGCGATCGCTCAAGCCAATCAGTATTAAATATCGTCTGATAAATCCGATTATGAACGTCCATTTTACCATGGCGTTTTACCACTAATCCAGATAAAAATAACTCAGGTAAATAGGGATTGTTATCAATCTGTATTGCTTCTTGATGCAGGATTTGTCGATACAAGGTTAATAATTGGGGTCGGTTTGGACTTTGAAGAAGGCGATCTTGAATGGTTTTTAAATGTTCGGGTTGATCCTGCATCTCCCAATCTTGAATAATTTTTTCTGCTACTAACTGAGCTAACCATTGTTCTTCTTGATTAGAGGGGATTGGCTGCTCACTATCCCGCATCAGTTGACAGAGTTTTTGAGTTAAGAAAGGTTGCCCTCCCGTCCAGCTTAAGACTTGTTTGAGCATTGTCTGAAGATTACTGACTTTTTCTGTTAACCCATATAATAAAGGTTGGGCTTCGTGTTCTTTAAAACTTGCTAATTCAATAGCGTTACCAATATTAAAAGGTGTTTTCTGGGGGTCAGTAATTAAAGCTGAAGGTGTGGTAGCACCAAAAAAGGCAAAAGTTAGCTCTTGAAATTGAGGTTGAATCGCTCTCTGGTTATAAAAAGAACGAATTAAAGCAAAAAAGTCAGAGACATCAAATTTTAACCCTAAAATGCTATCAATTTCATCAATAAATATAACAGTCGATTGTCTAGATTGCCGCTGATTAAAATTGTTATTAACTAGAAGAAAATTTTCTATAAATTGTCCTAATCGTTGTACAGGAGGCAGGTCTAATTGTTCACTCCACCAAGCTTTAAAAGGTTTCAATTGTTTTATTAATCCAAAACTGCGGAGCAGATCAACGGCTAATCCTTTATACCATTGTTCGGGGGTAATATTGTCTGTTCCTAGGCGAGTTAAGTCAATGACTGCACATTTAATTCCCTCCTTTTGTAATTGGCTCATCATCCGTACCATTAAGCTAGATTTTCCCATTTGACGTGCATTTAAAACATAGCAAAATAGACCTTGTTTGAGAGCTTTATAAAGATTGCGATCAGCTTGTCGAACCACATAATTCGGTGCATCCATCGGTAAACTTCCCCCCACTTGATAGACAAATTTTGGGGGTTGTTCAGCACTTTTAAGCAGGTCATTTTCAAAGATAAGTTCTGCTTGAGTTGCTTTCAGTACCTCTAAAGTATTTGTGAGTTCTTTAGTGCGTTCTTGCACTCTTTGTTCTAAGTTTTGATAGAGTCTGGAGTTATCAATAGAGATAGCAGCTTGAGCCGCTAAAATGTTTAATAGTTCTACTCTTTCATCAGTAAATGCACCTGTGGTTAGATTATTTTCTAAATAAACAATTCCTTTTATTTGACCTTGATTGAGTAAAGGGGTACAAAGAATGGATTTAGTTTGTTTTGCAACAATGTAAGGATCAGTTGTAAATTGACCTGATGAAGTGGCATCGTTTACAACGATAGTTTCTTTTGTGCGAGCCACATAATAAATAATTTTAGTGGGTAAAAGAGGAATTGAGTTATCATGGTCGATAGATTCTATGGGAATTGACTGTAAGATATTAATAGTTTCTTGATCAATTGTGCCTTGGGCTTCAATAACCCAATTTTCTTCCTTTTCTAAAATCAGATAACCTGTTTGCGCTCCTGCATTTTCAATGACAATTTTCATTAAATTTTGCAGAAGATTTTCTAGCTTGATTTCTCCAGAAATCGCTTGCGAGGCTTTGATAATTGTGCTTAAATCAAGAACTTCTCCATCATTTCCAGTGGTAGAGATAGTGGTACTTAATCCCTTAGATTTGTTTTGATTGCTGATGCCTAACAAATATTGAGGGTATTCTTCTTCTAATTGTTTAACTTTGGCCTTTGCACCCCAACGAATGTAACAATGATAAGCATTTCTGAGATATAGTTTACCGATTTCTTCTCTACCTAAAGTAAAATAAAATTCAGAGGCACGTTCATAAGCTAAAGCCTCTTCATGGATAAATTCATATTTTTTTGCTCCCTGAATTGCTTTTTCATAAAATTCTTGAGCTTTCCAGTTTTGACCTAAGACTCGGGCTTTTTCTGCTTCAACTAGATCATATTTATGTTGAAAATTTGCTGGACAATGACTTGCCCATTTTGCCATCTTCTGCTGGTTGTTATCTACTTGTTGTAGTAATTTTTCTTGCTGTTTTATCTCACAATTATTGTGATGAGCTAAAAAAGAAAGAGAAGAATAAAAACTATGTTGAGGAGATGGTAAATACGAATCACTACTTTTTATGTATTGTTGTGTTTCCAGTCCATAATGACAAGCTTGATCATAATCTTTTAAAAAATAACAAATCATTGTTTTGATCAAAGAAAAAATACACAATAACCATTCATTAGACTTGTCAAGCCAATTTTTAAGATGTTGATTTTCTTCTATCTGAGAACTACCAATAACTAATTTACTTGGGGCTTCATGAATCAGATTTAGAATAAAACTATAAGAAATTTCGAGATAAAAAATTGAATAGTCTTGTTGGGTTTTATACATTAATTGTCTGTATTTTGTATAAGTTAGAGAAACCTCCTGCAAATTATATCCTCCAAAGCACTTGATAAAGCAATAAGTTATGGCTGCATAACTAGCAAATTCATTATCTCCGGTTTCTATTCCTTTCTGAATCCCTTGTAATAATTTTTCTTCTGTAACTATATTTCTAAGAGACTGTTTCCAGTGCCATATAAATCCATAGTACAGATGATTAACTTTAGCTTCTAATTTGGGAATATTCAATTGCTCTAGCAACTTTAAAGAAAGTTGGCCAAATTCGTACCCCGAATCTATATCATTTAGATTTCCACAGAGCATGATGCCATAAGCTCCATAGACAGCAGGAGATTGAGAAGAATTACCAAATTTAAGGCAGAGATTGACTTGAATTAAAGTTATAAGAAGATATAATAACCAATTAGTCTGTATTGTTGCAGCAGAAAGCTGTTGCAAGATTAATATTGCTCCTAATTTATAGGGATCATTCATGGGAAGAAGACTCACTAAATCTTTAATACTTCTTCCCTTTAGAAAAAGTTGAATACTTTCCTTTTCTCGCTTAATTTTTTTCTCAAGCTCCTCGCTTGCTTGAGAAGTGTCTATTTCTAATTCAGCTAATAACTTGAGACTGATCTCTATTGCTTTTTCGTGTTTAAAGTCAGCAGAATACGATGAAATCATGTACTGATATGCAGGTACTTTGTCAATGCTATTTTTAGCCTTTTCAAGAACAACTTTATAAAAATATTCGACCTGATCAAATTTGTTATTCAAATAGAGAGCTTCTATGAGTCCTAAATGAATTTCTAAGGTTAACTTATAATGGGTTTTCCAACTATTAACGACTAGCAAATTTAAACAAATTGTCATATATCTTAGATAAGCCTTATAAGCTGATGATGCTTTGGCTTTTTTCCCTGCTTGAAGATTTAATTTGGCTAACTTATCTTTTTCTAATTGTTCAGTAATTAATTCAGAACCTTCGTTCAGATGATTGACAATATCGAAAATATTTTTCTGCAACTCATCTTGTTTAATATTTTTCAGAAGTAGGCGACCAACTTGTAAATGAATCGGCTTCTTTTCTTCTTGTGGAATTAGAGAATAAGCTGCTTGTTGTACTCGGTCATGTAAAAATTTATAGGGAATATCTATGGAGGACTCAGGCTCGTTTTCTAAAAGTTTACTCGATAATTCTTCGGAGTTCCATAAAAGAGGAACTTTGTATTTATTATCTAAAGGAATTACCAGTCCTTCATCTAAAGCTGATTGTAGTTCTTGAGCAGTGATTTTTTGAGATTTATTATTTATAATTGCAATAATTTCTAAATTAAATTGGTTGCCAATACAAGCTGCTAGTTTAAGAATATTTTGAGTTTTATGATTTAACTTTTTGATTTTATGAACCATCAAATCAACGACATTCTCAGTAATAGATACCCTTTCAACTTGTTCGATATCCCATTGCCAATAACCTCGTTCATTATTTTCTGAATTAATCAAAGGAGATTGAGTAGAATTAAATGTTAATAAATTATCTTGATACAAAGAATAGATAAGTTGAGTCAGAAAAAAAGGATTGCCACCCGTTTTTTTAGCGATTAACTTAGCGAGCGGTTGAGAAATTTCTGTTGAACAATTAAGGGTATCAGCAATTAATTGATTAATGTGCTTAAGTTTTAAAGGGGAGAGGGTAATCTCCAAAATTGGGACTTGTGCTTGTTTAATATTCTCTAAAGTGTGTACTAGAGGATGGACAGGATTCACTTCATTATCTCGATAAGCTCCGAGCAGAAGAAAATATTTAATATCCGAATCTGATATTAATTGCTCAATTAAGTTCAGAGAAGGTAAATCAGCCCATTGCAAATCATCAATAAAGATCACTAAAGGATATTCTTTTTGGCAAAAAACATTGAGAAATCGTTTAAAAAATAAATTAAAGCGATTTTGACTTTCTGTTCCCCCTAGTGATTCGGCTGGGGGCTGTTTGCTAATAATTTTCTCAAGTTCAGGAATAACATCGATAATAATTTGACCATTACTACCTAAGACTTCTAATATCTTCTTTTTCCAAGTTTGTAGAATTATTTCTGGTTCACTTAGCAGTTGACGAATTAAGTCTTGAAACGCTTGAGAAATAGCAGAATAGGGAATATTTCGCTGTAATTGATCGAATTTTCCCTTAATAAACTGTCCTCGTTGGCGTGTAATAGGTTTATGAATTTCATTAACTAATGCAGATTTGCCAATCCCTGAATAGCCGGAAATTAGAACGATTTCTGTTGTTCCTTGACTGACTCTCTCAAAAGCGGTGAGAAGTTGATTAATTTTCTGTTCTCGACCATAAAGTTTTTGCGGAATCTGAAATCTTTCCGCTATATCCTGACTTGCTAAAGGAAATTGTAAAATTTGTCTTTTCATCTTTAATTGATTCAGACAGTTTTCTAAGTCTGCTTTAATTCCCCACGCACTTTGATATCTTTCCTCTGGCGTTTTCGCTAATAATTTGCTAATGATATTAGAAACAGTTAAGGGAACATTTCGACTGAGTTCATGAACAGGTAAAGCTTGTTGGGCAATATGACAATGAACCAACTCCATCGGGTCAGTGATTGGAAAGGGAAGTTGATGGGTTAACAGTTCATAAAAAGTTACACCAAGGGAATAAAAGTCACTACGATAATCAAGTCCACGATTCATTCTCCCTGTTTGTTCTGGGGCAATAAAAGCTAATGTTCCTTCTAATTGATGAGGGGGAACAAGCGTAATTAATTCTTGGGATAAACGAGTAGAAATGCCAAAATCAATGATTTTAAGTTGTCCCGTTTTTGGGTTATAGACAATATTAGAAGGGTTAATATCTTTATGGATAATGTTAGCTTTATGGATGGCCGCTAATCCCTCAGTTATCTTAATGGCAATCATTAGAAATTCTTCTAAGCTTAATTTACTTTGGGAGACTAATAATTTTAAAGATTGACCACCACAATCTTCAAACAGTATTACTAAGCTATTTTCATATCGCTGTAAGTCATAAGATTTAACAATATTATCTACATTAAGAGAACGGGTAATTTCATATTCTTGTTTATAACGAGTTAGCTCTGAGGGCGTAGGATAGTTTTCTTTGAGAATTTTGATAACAATCGGCTGATTATTTTGATTTAAAGTAGCACGGTAAACTAATGAATTAGGACTTTCGTAAATTTTTTCGACGAGTTGGTAGTCTTTCATAATGTTTTCTAGATATCAAATGCTGTTATTTTTTGAGTTAATTTGAGAATGAATTTCTGTAACTGTTGTTGTCAAAACTTTGCATTCATCTTTTACTTCCCGATTAATTACCTGTGACATCCACATATCACAGCTTTTACAGATAGGTCTAGTGTCTAACTGATTCAGGATCAAATCTCGTCGAAGTTGTTTAAATAAATATCCATCCCAAATCTCTTGTAGTGTTTGTTGATGATAATCACCTAAGCTTTTTAGATTCTGATCAAAGCCTAATCTAAACAAAGTTTCAATACAATAATAAATTTGTCCATCAGGTAAAACAGCCATTTCAAGAAAGGGAAACAAACAAGCCCATCGCCCCTTGGCTTTTTTTTGATAATCTTGAAGAGAATTGTTGACTGCGTTATGAGTTTTATCAAGACGGATATTAGTTTCTTTATATTCAGCGACATTTAAGATGAAAACACTATTTACTTGGGATAGCCAGCGATTTAAAAACATTTGTTCTTCTTCAGGTCTAATTTCTCGATTTCTTACAAAAGATGTTCTTATTTCACAGGAAATTCCTAATTGATCTCTAAGTTTTATAAAATTAATGATGTTGGCTTCAACTCGGTTTAAATCAGAGCCTCGAATTTTCAAGTAAGTCTCTGGAGTCGCCGCATCAAGACTAACATCAATACTCGTTAAACCCGCTTTTAACAATGCTTTAGAACAGCTTTCATTTAGTAGTTGACCATTAGTAGTTAGATGAATTTTAGGTACTCCTTGTTGTCGACAAATTTCAATAAATTTAATCAGTTTAGGATGAAGTAGTGGTTCTTCAACACTACCAATTAAAAGACTAATTCCAGCCCCTCCACAGTCTTTAGCTAGTCGTTCCATCATGTCCCAAGACATAGATTTATTCCCTTGAAAAAAATCGGTAGTATGATTTGGTTTTAAAAGGGAACTATGATAAGGACACATTACACATTTAAGATTACAAGTATTACTAAGAATAACTCTTACATAAGAAGGTTGTATTGCTCTCCCATAATACTCAGAAAAGTAGTGTAATTGTTCCTCAAGATCGACTTGATAAATCAAGGTAAAAGGAAAATTAGCCAAATAATTACTTTTTAATATAACTTCGATTTTCTTGCGAATTTGATGCCAATGATTATTTAATGTTTGAGGGTATAAATAAACTAAGGTAGGATAGGCAGGTAAACCCAGTTCTGAGAGAACTGGGAAACTAGGTCGAAATGCAATTATTGAATCTTGTTCTTTGGCTATGGCCAACAATTTCTCGATAGTTTTTGAATGCAAAGGAACACCATGAGGCGGTATTTCAAGTACCCTGTCAGGAAGATTACAGTTTTCCTTTCCTGAAATTGGTAAAAGCTTTTGTGGATCTTTAATAATCATACAGTGCTACTGGAAATGGGAACAGGGAACAGTAGGACATACTTTGAGTTTCAACAGTTAAGACTGTACTCACCTTAAATCCTACTGCTATACCTTGAATTTTGGGTGGCAGAAAAGTAAAAACACCGCAGATTTTTTAGGTGTGCTGAAGTCTACAACTTTTTGAAAAAATCTCGCTGTTGAGAATTAAGAAGAAGTGGTGGGAATATAAGGGTTTTCTGCCACAAAATGCGTTATATCTGTGTTGTTGAGCCATGTCTCTAACTCCTGTTCAGAAACTGTTGCCTCTCCCAGTTGTGGACGTGGGGGATAGGGAATTGTGAATGAAAAAATCCCTGGATCGTTTGGGGTAGGATCTCCTATTTGTCCATGAAAGCGTTCTACATCAACAAATAACGCATATCTTTTTGCTTCATATTCCGAGAAGATAGGAAACAACGTCTTTTTTTGCTCTTCGCTATATTCAGCAAAGACGGTCTTTAGCAATTCGGAGTTTGATGAGTCAGAAAATATATCTGTAGTCAACAAACCCATCAATTTGTCCGTCAATTCGCCTCTTTCTATTTGTTTCGGTCTGTCAAATATATCTTTGAGCTTTTTAGCAGCAACATTCTTTCTGTTCTGCTCATCCATAGGGTTTTTATCCGACCATCGCCAGATAAAGGTAATCAGTTGAGAAATTAGCTTTGCTTGTTGACAAATTCGAGTTACAAATTCTTCAGAGGGTTCAGTTTTTCCATTCTGTAGCCCCTCATCCGGTATTTTGCTGCTTTGTAGATAAGTTTGATGGCTAATAAGTAGATCTCTAGTTCCAAACTTCATTTTTTGCACTCCTAAAGTTTTAGATTTATGTTTTTAAATTAGGCCATAAAAACAATTAGGGTTATCCCCAAGGATCTTTTTGACTATCTCCTGAGATAAGTTGTCTTCAAGTCCTATAACTTTTTTTACCCCATCAGCCTGATGATCCATGTGAGGATAATCAGACCCGAAGATTAAGTTATCAGAACCGATAAAGTCAATGACCTGAGGCAAATAGGGTTCAGAAGGTTCCACCGCAATGTAACATTGACGGCGAAAATATTCCGATGGTAGTAATTTTACCCGATCTTGGACTTCCCAATGTAAATTTTTGTATTCTTCGTCAAGCTTCCATAACCAATAGGGAAGCCAACCACACCCTGATTCTAGAAACGCCACCCTCAGCCTCGGATGACGTTCTAACACCCCCCCTTCAATTAAGGCTAATAGTGCCATCATTTGTTCCATCGGGTGAGAACAAGCATGAAGCGCAAACCGACTATTAAATCGCTCGGCACCAGTGGTGGATAAGCGGCTATGAGTGCCTTCATGAATTCCTACAGCCATGTCTAAATCCTCGCAGGCCGCCCAAAAGGGTTCATAGGCTGGATCGCTCAAAATTCTGCCTTTAACGGGGTTAGGGCGCAAAAAAACCGCCTTCCAGCCCAAGTTTGCGCTGCGGTGTAGCTCTTTGACCATATCTTCGGGATCATGTTGATTGACTGCAGCGACTCCTTTCAGTCTAGCCGGGTCATAGCTACAATATTCTTCTGATAACCATCTATTATAGGCACGGACAAAAGCCCCCATCACTTCGGCGGGTAGGCTATCAATGGCAAATAACCATAGTCCGTAAGTAGGATAAATAAAGGCCCTATCTACCCCCATTTGTGCCATTGCTTGAACATGGGACTCTGGGTTATAGCGATTGAGATAAGCGTGGGGATGAGCTTGCATCATCTGCTTATTCCCTTCTGCTTGGACTTGTGGGGAGATTTTTTGACTAATCGGTTCTCCTTTGATTTTCATGTCAGCAGAAGGAGCAAATTCCCTAAATTTAGGTTCTAGGTATTGGCCCCACATTGCGGGGGGTTCAATGACATGGGAATCAGCATCAATAATTTTGTACCCGTTGAGCATAGCGATTTTTCGGCAATTTTCTACCTAAATTATATTTGATTGGGAAAAAGCGATCGCTTTTTTATTCTTTCTTTTCGTCTCCTAAAACTCCATGGATTGATTGGGTTAAACTTGATACAGCACTTTATTAAACTTAACGAATGGAAGCGATTGAATTTAAGACGATTCTTCATCATGGCACAGTTGTCATTCCCCCTCAATATTCCTCTAAGTGCGAAGGTAAGGCGATTCGTGTGATATTTTGCGAGGTGAAGTCATTCCCTTGATTTCTGCTCGTCGTGCTACAAAACAAGAGAGAAAAACTTATGAGAAAGGAATATGATTTTTCTAAAGGAAAACGGGGGGCGCTCATTTCCTCTAAGGGAAAAACACGCATTACCATTTATCTAGATGATGAGATTCTAGCTTATTTTCGAGAACAGGCAGCAAACCGCAGGAATGGGCTATCAAACTCTAATTAATGAGGTTTTAAAACAATATATCCAATCTCCTAAGGAGCGATCGCTCACTCAGTCCGATTTACGCCGTATTCTTCGGGAAGAATTATCAGCCCTCCAATAATGTTGCTTGTGATAGTTACAAGTTAGGCGATCGCTGTGTTGTTCTGAGGAATAGCGATCGCTTTTTTGCTTCTTTTCATCCCCTGAAACCGCTATAAGTCAGATTTTAAAAGGGTTTTGATGATTTTAGCCGCCCGATTAATTCATTAGTTCTACTTAAAAAGTACATGACCATACCATAAAGTGACCCTTTAAAGTTAATATAAATCTAATATTACAGGAAAAATTAGACCCGCTCAAAAAAATACCCTATCTGTAGGGGTACAAGGTTTGTAGTAACACCATCTGTAGAGTTTTTGCCTAACTGATCTAACATCCATACTTCAAAGATGCTACATCCGAGAGAGTGGGATATTTTTGGAGATTACGACTAAATAGCATCTGGTTTCATCTTTGAGGGCGATCGCATCTCTTGATTTTCTGAGAAAAGCGGGCGTTTTTTAGACTTTACTTGAATAAATCCAGCAATAAATCCCTGAAATCGCAACAAATCAGCATATAAAAGAGTTTTACTCATTCTAGTTAAGGTAAATCGGGTTTAATCTCTTAAATCTGTCTGATTAATTCATCTGTTCTACTTCAAGGGTTAGGTCATTATACCATAAAGTGACCCTTTGAGTCTAATATGAATCTAATATAAATCTAATATAAAAGTTAATATTCTGCTCGAAAAAACATATTAGAAAAGTATTAGTTTTAGAGATTGCCATTACTCAAAATAAAACTTATTCTGGTATCAAAGGTGATGAAAGCAATCACTTTTAAGCCAAAAGACAAGACATTTTGCTTAAGGCATTATGGCTAACTTGGACAATTCAGCAATGGATTCTTGAGAACGTCTTAAAGGTGTAGATCAGTTTCTTTTCTCTTATACCAAGAGATACTTAGTTCATTTACTAAAAAAATCACAGAGGTACTAAAAAAATGGCGACAAAACTCAATTTCTTGAATAACACAAGTCAACCAACATCAAACCAGATCCCTGACAGGGGGACAAGCAAGCTGAAAAGCTTATGTAGCATGGAATACAGACACAGACTCCCAAAAAAGATAAGTAATATATAGTAAA
>MTBT01000327.1 GCA_002282935.1 Microcystis sp. LSC13-02
GGCCGGTGCGGAACCCCGCAAGGGAAAGAAGCAGAAACCTAAATCGTGAGGTTTGGGAATCACCGTCCGTTTACGGCGGTGAGGATGTCAATCTCAGAGCATTAACGGAGCTATGGATGGCCAAAAATCGACAAAATTGTCCATTTTTACCGAAAAAAGGTAATTGATAACTGAGCAACGGGAGCATCGAGCGTGAGATTTCATTGGTTATTCCTAAGCGCATTAACTTGGTTGCTGGTGGCGGCCCCTGCTTGGGCAGGCAAGCTCGTCTTTTGGCGATTCGACACCAATGAGAATCGTCTGGTCTTCACCACCGACAATCGAGTGCAACCGCGAGCGCAAATGATCACTAACCCCACCAGGATCGTGATCGATCTGCCCGGGATCAAGTTAGGGCAACCCAATATTAACCGGCCCATTGGCAATATCGTCAGAAGTGTCCGTATTGGTCAATTTGATGCGGAAACTACCCGTTTAGTGATTGAATTGGCCCCAGGCTACACCTTTGATCCTCAACAGGTAAAAATTCGCGGAATTTCGCCCACCCAATGGACAGTGGAATTGCCAGAACCCCAACCGATTAGGGAGGAAACGCAACCACCCGTCACCCCTGACCCCACACCTCCCCCCGATCGCGGTTCCACCCGTCCCACTCCCCCACCTCCAGTTAGCCAGACGGACAACAACGATGATTTTCAGGTCACTCGCAATGGTCTTTTTGTCCGTTTAGAGCAAAATGGTGATGAGCGATCGATCCGCAGTCAACGCAGCCGGGACGGCAAAAAAATCGAATTTGAATTACCCGGGGCCACTTTACCCAGTAGTCTCACCGGTCAAACTATCCCCGTCAATCGCTATGGGGTCGGTGATATTCAATTCAGTCAGACTGCCAATCAACGGGCCAAGATTTCCCTGAGCGTTAATAAGGATAGTCCCGATTGGCAAGCTCTCTATAGTCGTTTTGGTGGTTTGGTTTTACTGCCTAGGGGCGGTCTGAGTTCCGTGGATAATATCTCCTCACCTCCCCCGACTCAGGCCACCAATCCCACTCCCCGTCCCAATAATCCCCCGGCGAAAACTGCCAATAATCCCCCTTCTAGCAGTCGTTTGGCCACCATCTCCTCGATCGATCTGACGGGCAATAATGATCGCCTCTTAATTCGCGCGGATTTACCCCTGAAAGCTAACGGCAGTGTTAACCGGGATGGTGTCTATGAACTACGCATCGAAAATGCTAAGTTAGCCGAGTCTTTTCGCGGTCCGCGCTTCGGCCGCCATAGTCCCATCTATCAATTGCGGGTACGTCAGGAAAGTGCCAATAAGGTGCTGATTTTGGTACAGACGGCCGCGGGTTTTCAACTGGGACAATTAACTCAAACGGGCAATCAAACCCTAGCCCTAGAATTGCTGTCATCTCCCAATTCTAACCCCGTTTCTCAGGTTCCTGACTCCACCACTATACCTGTCCCTTTACCCCCCAATACGGGGCAATTTAACCCACCTCCGCGCCCCTCTAACCCCACTCCTAATCCCCCCCGACAAGGCAATAGCCGCTTTCTAGTGGTGATCGATCCGGGCCACGGTGGTAAGGATCCAGGGGCGATCGGAATTGGTGGCCTTCAGGAAAAAAACGTAATTCTGCCCATTTCCCTAGAAGTTACCCGCATCCTGCAACAACAGGGCATCGATGTGCGTCTAACTAGAGATAGCGACTTTTTTGTCACCCTGCAAGGTCGCACAGATCTGGCTAACCAGATCGATGCCGATCTATTTGTCAGTATCCACGCTAACTCTATGGGGAAAGCACGACCGGATGTCAATGGCATAGAGGTTTATTACTTCGGTGATCGCCGTTTGTCTGATACCATCCATCGCAATATTGTCCGCAGTGTCGATCTGCGCGATCGGGGGGTGCGTCGGGCGCGTTTCTATGTGCTGAGAACCTCGAAAATGCCCTCTACCCTCGTGGAAGTGGGTTTCGTTACCGGCGCTGAGGATGCTGCTAAATTAGCCAATGCCAACTTTCAACGACAAATGGCGGCGGCGATCGCAAGGGGTATTATTGAATATATTCAACGAAATCTCCGTTAATGATTAAATGATTGGAGCATTAGTTTACCAATCAAAAAATCCGTGTTTTAATATCATCAAATAAAGCTACTTTAGATCAGCGTTTTCCTCGATATCTATGAGAGAATCACAACTTAGTCCGATTGGTGTGTTTGATAGTGGTGTGGGTGGACTGACCGTTTTAAGGGAGTTGTATCGACAACTGCCCCAAGAATCGATTCTCTATTTCGCTGATACCGCTAGACTTCCCTACGGAACCCGTTCTAAAGGGGAAATTATCGAATTTGTCCGGGAAATTCTCACTTGGATGAGCGAGCACCGGGTGAAAATGGTGATTATGGCCTGTAATACCAGTTCCGCCTTGGCTTTAGAAGAAGTACAGGCCGAATTTAAAGATTTACCAATTTTGGGGGTAATTTTACCCGGGGCAAAAACTGCCGTGCAAAAAGGAAAGCGCATTGGGGTGATTTCTACTCCCGCTACGGCTAAAAGTAATGCCTATAAACAAGCGATTCAAGAAATCGATCCTACTGCCCAAGTTTGGCAAATTCCCTGTCCTGAATTTGTCCCTTTGATCGAGGCTAACCGCATTTTTGACCCCTACACCACGCAGGTGGCTAGGGAATATCTTCAGCCTTTACTAGCAGAAAATATTGATACTCTGGTCTATGGTTGTACCCATTATCGCCATCTTTCCCCGGTTTTACGTCGTCTTTTACCTAGTTCCGTGCGTTTGGTAGATCCCGCCGCTTCCGTTGTCCGAGCGGCGGAAAAAGAACTAGAATTATTAAGTCTAAAAAATCCCGAAACACCCCTACCTACCAACTTCGCAGTTAGCGGTGATCCTGACACTTTTGCTCGTTTATCTCGTCAATGGCTCGGTTTTTCTCCCAGGGTAGAAAAGGTTTATCTGCAATGTCGGGTGAAGACCCTCGGTTTTACCGATGGGATGAAACAAAGGCCAGTATAGAACAGCGAACCACAGCTAAAAATAAGTGTCTAGTCTCAAGAGCGAAATCTCGAATGACTTCTGACATTGTTAATGGCATTCTAGTTGCGTATTCCGAAGTGCGCTTGCTCTTCTTTTGGGGTCATTAGCCTTGGCAGTGTTTTTTCCGGCGTTGCTGATTTGAGATATGAATCTTCTTTTGTGGGATTTTTAAAACCTAGACCCAAACTAACTTTTGGATAGGTGCAAGGTTGTCATTCATACCTTGATTCAGCAACGCCAGACTTTTAGCCATAGCTAGTATATTTATACGAGGGAAGTTCAGCTATAACAGCCGAAAACCCTTATCCATCAATGGATGCACCCATTAACTTCTCTTGATGTACCCATGGAATTTGTAGCATTTCTTAATAGACAAAAATTCTCTCTATTTGCTAGAATAGTGGTCATGTATATAGAAAAAGTTCCTAACCGTAATTCACTTCTAGGGAAGTCCTAGAAATGCTGATTTGGTGGTGAAAATTTGGTACGATTTTATATTAGTTAATATTTGCCCTTATGCTCGCTATATAAGCTTATCAGACTACCACTACTTCGGATTTTGGGCAGGATTAATTTCTCAAGGATAAAAAAACCTAGAAATCAGTTTTTAGGATGGGAAACAAGTTGAATATCGATTTTATTTCTCTTGAATTCCCGCTCTTGACCTCTCAGCCTTCCAATCTTCCAGAAATTTTCCTTGTCGCCGGAGAACTATGATACAATGGCATCAAAAAATAGAGGAAAAAATTTTTTTATCATGGACAAAGTGTCAACGCCAAGCCTATCAATTGTTATTCCCACTAGAGAGGGATTTACTGACCACTGGTTTAATGCGCTGACCGAGGTCAAGGGAGAAGTAGAATTTATCTTGGTTCATCCACCAGGAGCACCTAAGTATCCCACGTCCGACCCCAGGGTACAGCAAATAGTCAGTCCCTTGCGGGGAGAAATTATTCAAAGAATTAGTGGATTGATGAATGCGACAGCACCTTACACACTAACCATTAATTGTGATGAGTTTCTTCATCCCGATATTTTGACCATGGTTCTACAGTATTTCCAGCGATTTCCAGATAGCTGGGTGATGAGACTCTGCACTAAGCGATTTCAGTATGGGGAAACAAAAGAACTGACCGCTCCCTGGCAACCGCTGCCCCGGATAGAAGAACTGCCAGTGTGGGATAAAAGCTCCAAAAATCAGGATATACCCGCTCAAAGTGGCTACTTAAAGGAAATTCCCATCGTTCCTTTTGACAAAAGAAAGTTAGATTTGATGTGCTTTGTGCGCGAAAGAAAAGATCATCACGGCCCTCATGCTGAAAATTTTGATAAAAAAGTCTGGCTCACTCAAATGGTACAGGCAACCTGTAAGGATATCGTTAGTTTATTACCATTAATGGGACCATTTAAGTATATTCCTTTTTGGTGTTTAGATCGTCTTTTGGGTTTATTTATTCAAGCTAAGTTTTTCGAGCAAGGCCAAGGGAAAATCATCGGTCATCTCATGCCATCTCCAGAACAGTTACGCATGGAAAATAATCCCCCCGAATATAGAAGACTAAATCGCTATGGTATTTTATCAGAAATTTTCCTAGTCAAGTGTTTTCCTCAGTATGGATATATGTGGAATCTGGTGATTACCAATCTCAGGGAAGTTCCCAAAAAATATGTACTTTATCGACTAGGAAAAGAGGGATAGTCAGCTAATCATGCTTAACTCACCAATTCTATCAATCGTTACTCCAACTCTGGGCAAATTTTCCGAATATTGGTTGCAACAACTTCTGGCAATTCAAGGGGAAGTAGAATTTATTTGGGTTTATCCTCCCGGAGCAGTTACCCCTTCCGTAGAAGACCCCAGAGTGAAAATTTTTCATAGTCTTTATCAGGGAGAAACGCCCCAGCGGTCCGTCGGTCTTCTCAATGCTTCCGGTCAATATGTGTTGGCTCTCGATGATGATGATTTCTTGCATCCCGATGTGGTTGCCTTAGCGAAAGATTACTTTCATAATTTTCCCCAAAGTTGGCTCTTACGTCTTTATAAGGAGAAAATTGATTATCTCGATGAGGAAAAAATTAAAGCTACCTGGCCGGAGCTACCCGCTATCAATCAGTTAAATGTCTCTAGACAAAGACAAGATAAATACCAAGATTTAGTGGAAGTTCCCATCGCTCCCCTAGATAATCCTTTCGAGTTAAGACTAGCTTTATGGCCCTACGCCAAAAGAAAAGATATTCATGGCTGTCATCTGGAACCTTTCAATAATACTATTTGGAAAACAACCTTGGTGAAAGAAGCCTTAGATGATTTTGTCCGCAATATGAGGATAGGAGAAATTTTAACTTGGTTGCCTCTCTGGGGATTTGATAGAGCTTTAGGGTTATTTATCCAAGGGAAGTTTTTTCAAAAAGATATGTATATCGGTCATTGGATGCCCGAACCCAGTCAAATAAGATATATAGTCAGACCTTATTCCATGAAAAGCCCAAGAATTCTTTTTCCTTCCGATGCTTTACTGGTCAAGAGATTTCCCCAGTATGGTTATTTCTGGAATCTCTTTTTCGAGGAGTTATACAATGGCATCAAGACCAAAATCAAAAGTCTCTGGAAAGCATGACTAATTATTGTATTATACTTTACCAATCTCTTTTTATTTCCGAATCACTCAAGTCACCGAGATAGGCTTTATCCATTACTAGGCTCAATTGAAGTTGGCTGTATAAGCTATATGCTGTCAGGGTTTCCTCTTTAACTACTCTCTGCTTCATTATTTCTTAACAAAAAGTCTCTTAATCACGAGGTTAAACCTAATTTCGGAAATTAAAAAGTTTAGGGAATTCAATCTGACTCTTATTATAGTCTTGAGGTATGCCTATGTCAATAAAATATTCGTCAGAAATAAGGCCATAGATAGGAATTTTCTCGGTATAAACTTTTAGAAAGTCGTCCTCAAAAGAAAATTTTGATGGCAGATCAAAGCCAGACAATATTTTTTTTTCTACACAATATATGCCGCCATTAATATAGCCCTTATCTTGATATTTTTTGGATTCAAACCCGATAATTTTTTGGTCATCATCTAGCAGAACATTATTATAACGATCAAAGTCAGTTAGGGGCTTCAGAGCAAGGGTTATCAGGGATTTTTTTTGATTATGTAAATTAATTAGTGCGGATAAATTGACATTAAACAAGGTATCTCCGTTAACAATTAATGCTTGTTCAGTTTCAATTTTATTTAAGGCCAACCGGAGCGCTCCTCCAGTTCCCAAGGGTGTATCTTCTATCAGATAAGTCAGTTCGTATTCCTTGTAATTATCGCCAAAATGATCGATAATTTTCTGATATTCATAGCCAACAGAAACTAAAAATTTGTTGCTAATTTTTTGAGAGATTAGGTAATCTAATAGATATTCTAAAAAAGGCCTGTCGGCAACGGGAGCCATGGGTTTTGGTAAAGTGTTGATTACTGATCGCAACCGGGTTCCTAACCCACCTGCCAGAATAATTACGTCCATAGATACACCTCAAAAATCTGAATTATTGCCAATCTTTTAAAAACTATTTTTAGGGTTATAGGGATAATCCTTCCCCATCGAGCCTTGGCTTGTTATAATGTCCATGCTTGGGTTCCGTATTTAGTAAAATGAAAATTAATCACTTGGCCTCCTGCTGCTTTCAAAGCTTTAGTTACTTCGATTTTCTTGGTAGGATCGACCATAAAGATAATAAAACCACCGCCACCGGCCCCCGATATTTTGCCTGAATAGGCCCCGGTTTCCCTCGCTACCTGATAAATGCGATCAATCTGCGGATTACTAATTAATTTGGATAATTTCTTTTTCGCTTCCCAAGAAGTTCTCAGAATTTCTGCTATCCCCATAAAATCTGATTTAAGCAGTGCTTCTTTAAAGAGAATTGCCTCTTTTTTGAGTTGATGGGTAGCGGCGATCGCCTGCTCATTTTTTTCTTGGACATTCTGAATTTGATCCTCAATGACTTGAGATGAGTAGCGAGAAATGCCTGTATAGTAGAGAATCAAAGAGACTTCCAATTCATTGATCACCCAATTTTTAATTCTCAAAGGATTAACTATGACTCGATCTTGTTCATAAAATTCCATAAAATTAAAGCCGCCAAAAGTGGCAGCGTACTGATCCTGTTTACCCCCCAACCAGCCTAGGTCAATTCGTTCGATTTCGTAGGCTAAATGGGCGATATCATACTCGCCTAGGGGTAATTTTAACAGTTCCACAAAGGCTTTAACTATGGCCACGGCTAGGGTAGAAGAAGAACCCAATCCCGAACCAGCCGGCGCATCGGAAAAGGTGGTGATTTGCAGCGGCAAAGGTTGCCCTTGATTAAAGTCTTTAATCAAACGATTATAGACCGCTTTGTGCAGATCGAGAACGCCGTTATAGGGGAGAGGAAACTGAAGGGTTTCTATTTGTTGTTCTCCCCAATCGGCGGCAACAAAAATGACTTGTTTATCAGTAATTTCCGTGACTGTACAGTAGGCATAGAGATCGATAGTAGCGTTGAGAACGTAACCCCCATAAAGACTACAGTAAGGCTCGACATCGGTGCCGCCACCACCTAAACCTAATCTTAAAGGAGCTTTGGTTCTGATGATCATGGGTATGCTGTTTAGGTTGATTTTTTGCTAGGAGATTTTAGTTGGGAAAGAGCGCTTCTTCGATCGCTAAACAAATAGTATGGAGAACAAAACCATGACCTTCTTGAATGCGCGGGGTACTGGTGCTAGGAATCATCAAACAATAATCGGTTTTTTCCTCTAGAGCTAATCCCTTCGCCCCAGTTAAACCGATGCTAGTGAGACCTTTTACTTGACAAACTTTAAGAGCTTGATGGATATTGGCGGAATTTCCCGAAGTGGAAATACCGATAAACACATCGCCAGGGTTTCCTTCTGCTTCTATCTGGCGGCTAAAAATATATTCGTAACCATAATCGTTAGCGATTGCTGTTAAACTGGCGATATCGCTATTGAGAACGCGCACTGGCAAAGACTGTCTTTCTTTGAGAAATCGGCCGTGCAGCTCACCGCCAAAATGGATAGCATCGGCTGCACTGCCTCCATTACCGGCGACTAATACTTTGTGGTTGTTGCGATAAGCATGGATACATACGTGGCAAATCTCTTGGATTTTTTCTAGATATTTTGTCTCAGTTAGTAGGGTTTTCTTCAGGTTATAAGCTTCTTCCAATTCGGTCTTGATTAAAATTGACAGAGACGGATCACTCTGGAAACTATCTAATTTTTTGTTTGATTTTTCCACCATTCGCATAGGTTTGATTTTCCAATTTTTATTAGTTGAATAAATTTAACTCTCAATCATCCTGTCATTACATTGAATAGTATCAAAAGACCAGAATCGCTGTCCATTAATTGGGTACAAAAACCCTAGCATGGTAGAATTGATCACGGGACAAGAAAAACAGGCCAATGATAGTTCTAGAGAAACCTAGAGCGATCGAGTCAAAAGAGTGATCTTTTGCCAGTTATTCTGGGAATATACCACAAACGCCCCAACCTTAGCACAATTTGTTTTGTTTGTAAATAAACTTTTGATCTATTCTGGCCGAGACGAGGGATTTCTGAGCGGGGGATTCAACCTTTGCCAGTCTTGGCCTTTTGTTTGGCCCAACAAAAATGTTAACAATTCATGACAATACTGCTGATTTGACATCCTCGCCGCCGTAAAACGGACGGCGATTCCTCACCACGCCACTTTTTTAGAATGGTCGCTGAATGGGGTTGACGCTTCACGGGA
>MTBT01000328.1 GCA_002282935.1 Microcystis sp. LSC13-02
AATCAGTATAGCACAATAAAAGTTAAGTTAACAAGCTATAGTTTAAATAGCCGTCCTAAAAGGACGGGGCTTTAACCCAAAATTTCGGTAAAATCCGGGGCTACCCGCGCAGTTAAATTGCCTGTTGAGATGAGACAAGAGGCAACAGTAAAGGGATTGGGTGAGATTCAGCTAATCGGATAGGTGGTTAAAATGCCTCTTAGCTTAAAACCCCACACCCTGCCCCCAGAAAAACTTTTTCAGCACACCCTATATATTTTATCGTTCACAACCGACAACAGAAGCGGTGTAGGTATTACCGATGTGCTGAATACCATTGACAAAAAGATTGACTAAAAAAGGTTGATCATTTGCCCGTACTGTGGCAGTAATTGTTAAGGGTTTATCGGGTTCGATTCGTACTCCATTAGTATTAAAAAATTCCTCGTTAGTTTGATCGCTATACTTGAGAAACAGCCGGATATCAAAGGAGGCAGCCCGGGGGACAGAAACCGTAACGATAAACCTCTGAAAACTTCTACCCCCCGGAACTGCCCAATCAGTATTCCAATTATTACGAGTTATGATAACACCGAAAGGACCTGGAACAGTGGGTTGTGAGACGGTTTTCGTAACTTCACTACCTTCACCCCCTAATAGAGAAAGTGGCCGACAATTTTGCGCGGCTGCCGGTAGATGTGAGCTTAATAATACCGCCGATAGACCCAATAAGCCAGTGATAGAAGTTAATTTCATCATTGATTCCGTCTCCAATTAATAGAACCTATCCAAAAATTATAGATGATCATGACGCTAAAAAAAAACGGCGATTTAGCTTAATTGAGGCCAATTACTGAAAAAAATGCCGATAATCAACCTGAATTCTCAAAAACGGGTTTAAAATTGATTAATAATTTCCATATAAATATGTTCTAACTGTATCGTCTGACGGGCGATAGAATCAATATTAATGCCATCGAATGCCCGAATAATCTCGCTTAATTCTAGATGTTCATGTAACCAAAAAGCTAAATCTTTTCCGTAAAATTTGGGAGTAAATCCTAATTGTTTGCCTCGATTTATTGCCGCTTCTTGATCCTGGGTATCCATGATAATAATTTCTTTCGCAGGAATGTGCTGACGCAGCTGATTTAAATTACCTTCGGCAATAATACGACCTTGTTTTAAAATCCCGATACGTTGACAGAGACGCTGTGCTTCATCGAGGAGATGGGTAGTTAATAAAATTGTCATTCCCTGGCGCCGTAATTCTCCGATTAAATCCCAAATTTCATAACGAGATTCGATGTCTAAACCGGTGGTTGGTTCATCGAGAATTAATAATTTTGGCTGATGAACAATAGCCACGGCAATATTCATCCGGCGCTGCATTCCACCGCTTAAAGTTTCCACTGGACTACGGGCGCGATCAAGCAAATTTACTGCGGATAAACTGCTTTTAATCCGATGACGACGCTGGGTGCGATCGAGTCCATAAATCTGAGCAAAAAAGTTGAGATTTTCCTCACAAGTAAGGGATTTGTACAATAAATTTTCTTGCGGGGCAACCCCAATTAATTCTTTAGTAACTCTGGAAATTGGCAAATAATTAAAGGTAATTTCTCCCGATGAGGGTTTTAATAAATTACAAATTAAGTTAATAGTGGTGGTTTTTCCTGCACCATTGGGACCGAGTAAACCGTAAATTTCCCCCGCTTCAATATGAAAGTTTAATTGATCTAATACTAAGCGTCTTCCGTAATTTTTTTTGACATTATTAATAGTCAGCATTTGTAATAAAGTAATAAGGATAGTCAGGAGTCAGGATTAGGGAGTGGGAGACATGGGAAGACAAATTAATCAATACTCTTGCCTTTTCTAACTGATAAATGATAAATGATAACTGATTTACAGTCGGCGTTCAAGGGTTAACATTTGTCGATAGGTAAGCCAACCACCTGCTACCATAGCTAGAGCAAAAAGACAGAGAAAACGAAAATGAGAGCTAATATCTTGCAGATTTTCGCCCTTTGCCCAAACAGCAATTAAAGCTTCATTCATGTGGTAGATAGGGTTATATTTAGCCAGAGATAGAATATTGTCTGGGAATAAAGCAGTTGGGAGAAAAACGCCGCCTAAAATTAATAAAGGAACCCCAAAAGTTCCCACCAAAGCATTAACATCTTCTGTTCTTTTCGCCAGTTGAGTACCGAGGATAAATCCTAAACCCACATAGGCGGTGATACTAAGAAAAATAATTAATAATTCTAGAGGAATTGAGCCTTTAAAAGTGGCTCCATACTGTTTAGCAATAGAATAAACTAAAACTGTCTGACAGGCGGCAATCGCACAATGGGCGAGAAAAATGCCGATAAAATAGGAAACACCGCTTAAAGGCGATAAAAATAACCGTTTAATCGTTTGTTGTTCCCTTTCTGCTACTACCGTCGCCACGGTTCCCCCCAAACAACTAAAGAAAAGTGCCGCCCCGACGAGGGTGGGAGGAGTAGCCAGAGCCATCGCCTCGGCAAGCTCAATTTTGCCTTTTTCTGCCATAATATAGCCATTTAAGAGCAGGACAAGGATCGGGAAAATGCCCCAGAGGATTAAGCTACGCCCGCGCCGGATTAATTCCACTAAAATTCGTTGAGCGATCGCTAAAATTTCCTGCCAATATTTCATAGAATGTTAGTGTAATTGTTTCTCCCTGTAGAGAAATAAGTTTTTCTACTTTCGACTTAGGCTTATTGTAAGTGTTCCAGAGCTTGATCGGCGCGCAATTTTACCACTATTTCCGCTTCTGTCTCCCGAATCTGTCCTAAAAGTTCCCGAATCGCCCTGCGAAATGCCACCGCCGCAGTTCCTAACCCCTCCAATCCAACGATCGCCGCATATCTAACCACCCACTCTGTATCCCCTTGCAAAAGTTGCTCCAGTGCCGTAAAAACTGCATTCTGAGCCTCAGAAACCCGACTTTCCTCCAAATCAGACCAAATTATATTTCCTAAGCCTCTAGCCGCCCCTCGCCGCACGCTAAAGGAAAAATCACTCACCGCCGCCTCAAGCAATAAGTCCAATCCTCGCACATCGCCAATTCCCGCTAGGGCGCGGGTTGCCCAAGCTCTCGCCCCATAATTATAACCGTCTAGATTGGCCAGTAAATAGGGAACCGCCGCCTTGCCGATGGCGATTAAACCATCCACGGCTGCCACGGAGGCACCGGGGTTGTTATATCTTAGGACATCGGTGAGGGTGGGGATTGCCGCTTCACTTTTAGCCGCTGCTAGATTTTCTACGGCTGTCAGCAACCCGTTAGCTGAGTCGGCTTTTTCGACGGCAATAATTAAAGTTTCAACGGTAGGAAGCATTGGTTATCAGTAGAGGGGATGAGGGGTTAGGGGTGTGGGGTGTAGGGTGTGGGGTGTGGGGAGAAGGGAGAATAAATAAAAATAATCTCCTGACGACTGATTCTTATGTCCTAACCCCACTAACAAACTTTTAAAGATAATTTTATCGCCAAACTTTTTTCTGTAAAATCTGACTAATTTCTTGGGGAAAAGGACAATCATCGGGAAAGTTAAAGGATCGATAATCGGGGTTATCTCGCAAGCTTTAGCAGCGAGTAACCTCCGTTATTGTACCAAAGAATCCATACCGTCCGCTACACTAGGGGTGTCAAGCTGTTTACTAAGGCCGTAGGGAAGTTAAAATCCCATTTTGGGATTATCCTAAAATAGGTTTATCTTGGAATTGTTAACTTCTGTGCTAATTAAAGCACGATGAAATCTATTTTTAGCCCAGAGTACCATGTCTTTCGTCGATGCCTGATCGCCGCTCGTAAGGATGCGAATTTAACCCAAGCAGCCCTCGCTAAAGCCATCCAAAAGCCGCAATCTTTCGTTGCCAAATACGAAAATGGTGAAAGAAGATTAGATGTCGTTGAGTTCCTTCTGGTTAGTCGTGTAATCGGTGTAGATCCTTGCGAAATTTTAAGGCAAGTTGAGCAAGCTTGTCAGCCCACATCTTCTGGGGAAGGGTTATGAATACAGAAGATGTTATTAGCCTTGCATCGCAATATCTAGATGATTTGTCTGGACATAGATTTGACCTATTAGACATTGCTAGACCAATATCGGTTGCTGCAGCAGTTAATTTAGCCAAAGTAATTTCAAAGCTATCACCACTATTGGGAAATCTGATTGAATTTAACACTGTTGAGTTTTTGAATAAGCAGGAAATATTTGCGCCGTTTGGTGAATGGAAAAGGCAAGATCCAGGATTTCCTGATACTGTCTTCATGGGTAGCATCCAGCCTACCCCCGGATTAGAAATAAAAGCATGGTTCCCATTAGCTACTGAAATAACAGCCCGTTTCAAAGATAGTCAAAATCATTTTCAGTTTGATCAAACCTACGTTTCCCTAATAGCTTGGCTGCCCGAAGCGGTAATTTATGGCAAACCCAAGATTCTAGATGTATGCGTTGTCTCTGGCTTTTCAGTGGCTAAAGCGAGAGATGACCACTATCATAATCCTCCTGATTACCTTGTTCTAGAACCCGAAGATACAACCCAAAGAACAGCAAATTTGCAGCAAACAAATACTAATGGATACAAATTTCAAGGAACGGATGAAGAACTATTTCAAGCTCAAGAAATAGTTAATTCTTGGGGAAATGATGGAAGAATTTATCAGCCTACACAAGAGTATCAAATGCTCTTACGGGAACTGATCACTCGCTTCAAATACAGATTAGACACCAATTTTGCTAAAATGGACAGGATTGTGCATCCAGGAATTGAGGATTTTAAAAAGCGTGTTTATCGAACACAGTTCTCTGGAATGGAAGTTGGACGGTGGAACAGGCTTTTAGCTAGTCGTCGAGAGGAGTTAATTAAATCTGCTTTCAGGGAACACCTTGGCATTAAAGAAGGGAACATTGATGAACTACTTGACTAAACCTTTTGACTCCATAATAGAAATAAGTTTCGTCAATTTCACAAGCGAAAGCTTTTCGATTCAGGATATTGGCAGCTAAAGAGGCACTGAAAAGCCCCCCAAATGGTTCCCAAACCACATCCTGTTCCTCACTTGAAGCTTTAATAATTAATTTCATCAGATCCAGTGGCTTTTGATTTAAGTGAACAGCTTTACCATCCTGAGACTTAATTCGTTCATCATCGCGCAAAGCTGAACGATCCCAAACATTTGTAAAACCATGAGGGCAATTAAATTTAGAGCGCATCTTCTCCCACTCTTTACCTGTTAAAGGACGCTGGCCATTTTTAGAAAAATAGGGTTTTCCCTCTGGGTTTCCGTGTTCGTTGGCATAGAAAACTAATTTTTCAAACATTTCCGGTGGGGGAAAATACCATAAATGTCCTTGGTCAAAATATTTTCTTGTTGCCGCATCGGCGACACCACAAGCTAAATTAGCTTGACGCAAAGGTAAGCCCGATCTTAACCATTCCTTTCGGAGCCATTCTTTAAGTGTTAAGTCAGCAATTTTGACTTCTCTAACGTATTGGACGCAAACCTCTGTAACAACTGGAAAACGCCTTATTTTTTCTGTGTTGACATTACCTGCAATATGACCTTTTCCTTTATTCCATATATTACAATTAACATATCGCCAACCAAATTTCTCAAGTATTGGATGTACCACAGCCCAGCCAATTTCTGAGTTCCAAAACCAAAGAGTTGTATTTGGCAAGGCCAACTTAGACCAAGCTTCCACATGAGGTTCATACCATTCAGGTAAGTCAAGATGATCTGATGTATCACCTTCAAATCCTAAAAGACCGTAGCCTCCGTCTGAGATTATTACTATAGGTTGTTCCCAAGAATCATAATGTTCAATGCTATTACCAAGACTCAGACTAACACTGCTGTTATTCCAAGCTGAAAAAGCCAGTTTCTCAGTAAGTTGGACAGTTTTTCCACGCCCAACAGTGCTTGTTGCTTTATTCTTTTTTATACTTGGCAGGCTATGGGAAGGCTCAGGTATATCCATGGATTTTTTTATCGTCTTATAAACAGTATGAATATCAATACTCTATCCTGTTTTAGGATATTTGGCTACCCCATAAACCAATGACCTAGAAACTTAGCCTAAGACTACCAAACTTTCTATCTCCTCGCTCAAGTTTTCCCAGTCAACTTGATCAAAGTTTTTTTGTTTTAACAGAGTGATTGTTTCGTTTAGCCAGCCGACATAATCAGTTTGAGTTATCATAAAACCTCTGGATTTTATGAGTTTGAATTTTCATAGAAAATAACCAATTATTTACAGCATTTCTCATAAAGATGAAGTATGAACTGAGCGGACATCGTCTCAGAGTTGACCGTCTCCTAACCCCACCAACAAACTTTTAAAGATAATTTTATCGCCAAACTTTTTTCTGTAAAATCTGACTAACTTCTTGGGGAAAAGGACAATCATCGGGAAAGTTAAATGATTGATAATCGGGGTTATCTCGCAAGCTTTTTAAAGCCGTGGCATAGCAATCTAAAAATACTTGATTCCAGTAGGTTTTTAAACTAGGAGAATCGCTCAAAAGTTCTTCTAGTTCCCGTTGACTGCGCCTAATAGTTTCTTGCCAACCTCGATAATCTTGAACGTAATCAGTATAGCAGAGTTTGAGGCAGTGTTCTAAGATGGTGGTTAACCGGTTGCGGAGTTCACGTTTTTGACTTCTGCCCAAACTTTCTATCTCCTCGATCAAGTTTTCCCAGTCAACTTTATCAAAGTTTTTTTGTTTTAACAGAGTGATTGTTTCGTTCAGCCAGCCGACATAATCAGTTTGAATTAGCATAAAAACTCTGGATTTTATCCGTTTGAATTTAGATAAAAAATAACCAATTATTGATTATAATAAACCATCCATTAAAGTGAGAATTTCGGAGAGATTTTCCTTGCTAGAATTAGTTTTTAGATGGTTTTCTAAAAGTTCCTTGAGAGCAACCAGTTTCAGACTATTTTCCGCCAACGTATTAGCGATCGCAGGGGCGGCCGGCAGATAACCCGTAGCGCCTAAATCCATTAAAGCAGAACGACGCAGCTGTAATTCTTCCCCTTGCAAGGCATTAATCAGAATATCGCCATAGTGGGGGTTAGCCGTGAGTTGATAGAGGGCGCGGGCAGCCGCATAACGCACTTTTTCGACGAAATGCTGTAAAAACGGTTCGATGAGGGGAATCGCTGCCGTTGCTTGCAGGGTTCCCAAGGCTTCGATAATCGCTTCGTAGGGTTGGACTAAATGGGGTTTTCCCGCCACTAAAACGGCCACTTCGATGCCACCCTCTAATAGTTGCTTTAAAGGTGCGATCGCGCTTCGATCCTGAAGCATTTCCAATGCCTGGGCAGCCGATTCGCGCACATAATAATCTTCGCAGTCGAGACAGGCAATCAAAGCGGGAACACAACTGAGATCATCTAATTTCCCTAAAGCGCTGGCGGCATTGCGTCGCAGGGGATAACCGCCATCGGGAGTGCGATCGCTTTCGTCCTCTAAAGCGGCAATTAACGCCGAAATCGCCTCCGGTTGACGAACGCGGAATCTACCCAACCACCAAGCGGCATAATAACGCGCTCCTAGGTCTTCTCTTTGCTGGATATTAGCGATCGCTTGTTCAACAGTATAGGCCGGATTATCGACGGCAGCAGAGTGAGAATCGCTCATAGACAAGTGAAAATATGTGTTGGGGTTTTGGGGTGTTGGGGGTTGGGGGTTGGGGGTTGGGGTTTTGGCGTTTTGGCGTTTTAGGGTGTTGGGGTTTTGGGATATTAGTTGAATTTCCCCATTTCCCTAATCCCTATCCCCTATCCCCTATCCCCTGATAACCGACTCAGTTTTTCATAGTTCCCGCGCCATTGCCAATACCAGAATAAATTAAACCCCGTTGAGCATCGAGACTAATGATCACCCCTTCGCGGATAATTTTCGTGGCATCTTTAACCCCGACAATCACAGGAATACCCAATTTTAACCCGATAGTAGCGGCGTGATTGTTCATGGCGGTATCTTCGGTGATAATTCCGCCAGCTTTCCGCATCATATCCACATATTCGGCGCTGGTGGTGGGAACGACTAAAATCTCCCCACTACTAAAACTACCCACTTCTCGGGCATTATGGGCTACCCGCGCCCGGCCCCTAGCCACACCCTGGCCGATACCCGTACCCTTGCCCAAAAGGGATTTTACCACTTCCACCTTAATTAAATCCGTGGAACCGGCCACCCCTTGCAGAGTTCCCGCCGTCATCACCACTAAGTCACCATCCGCTAGGAGGTTATTTTCCTGGGCGAGATTCATCGCCACTTGAAAAGTTTGGCTAGTGGAGGGTAAATCGAGTAATAACATCGGTTTTACGCCCCAAACTAGCTGTAACTGCTGTGCCACTTCTCGATGGGGAGTAACGGCTAAAATCGGGGTTTTGGGGCGAAATCTGGAGACATTACGGGCAGTAGAGCCGGTTTTTGTCAGGGTAATAATTGCCGCTGCCCCCAATTGTTCGGCAATTTGACTGACTGCCGAGGAAATAGCGTTAGGAATCGATTGTTTATTGTTAGAGCGAGCGGCACTATTGATCTGTTCCCGTTCGATCCTTTCGGCAATGCGCGCCATTGTTGCCACCGCTTCGATGGGATAATGACCCACAGCCGTTTCATTGGAAAGCATGACCGCATCAGTGCCATCTAAAATCGCATTAGCCACGTCCGAAACCTCGGCGCGGGTGGGACGAGGATTACTGGCCATACTGTCAAGCATTTGAGTGGCGGTGATAATCGGGATGCCTAGCTGATTAGCGGTATTAATCAGTCGTTTTTGCAGGATTGGCACGTCTTCGGCTGGTAATTCTACTCCTAAATCTCCCCTAGCCACCATCACACCATCACAGAGGGATAAAATTTCCTCCATTTCCTCGATCGCTTCGTGTTTTTCAATTTTAGCGATCACGGGGATAGATTTACCCGCACTGGCGATTAATTCTTTAATTTCGAGGATATCTTGGGGATTACGCACAAAACTAAGGGCAATCCAATCCACATCCCACAGCAGTCCGAACATTAAATCTTTTTTGTCCTTATCGGTTAAAGCTTTCACCGACAGATAGACGTTGGGAAAATTTACCCCTTTATTACTGGATAAGACACCCCCAACCACTACGCGACAGGACAGGTCTCCTTTCAGGCGATCCACTGATTCCACCCGCATTTCGACTTTACCATCATCGAGGAGAATTCTGGAACCTTCCGGGACTTCTTGGGCCAGAGAGGGATAGCTAATGGAACTTATTTCCTGATTACATTCCACATCCCTAGAAGTAAGGATAAAGGGTTCCCCCGGTTTCAGGGTGATCGACCCACAGGCAAATTTACCTAAGCGAATTTTTGGACCCTGTAGATCCTGAAGGATGCCAATGGGTTGATTGAGTTCAAAGGCTAACTGACGGATCAGGTTAATGGTGTGACGATGGTAATCGTGATCGCCATGGGAAAAGTTTAATCTAAAAGTCGTCGCCCCCGCCTTGATCATCTGACGTAATGTTTCCTTATTTTGCGAGGCCGGGCCGATCGTGGCGACAATTTTAGTGCGACGGGGGAAAGACAGAGAGTGCATAGATAAGCAACTAAATAGGCGAAGTAAGTATAGCGGCGTTTGGTACGCTTCGCCCATCTTCTCATAAATGGTTATCGAAAATTTGGGTTAAAACCCCGTCCTTTGAGGACGGCTTTAAGCTACAATGGAAAAAGCGATAACCAAGCTAAAAACTGAACCTT
>MTBT01000329.1 GCA_002282935.1 Microcystis sp. LSC13-02
AATACCTCTACTTTTTCAGAAGCAATTCTGTCTAAGCAAGTAATCTCTGTGAACCAAGAATCCCCGTCTCTTTAGAGCGGGGAGTGTCAAGGACGCTTGTATCAGTTAATTGATCACATCAACGATTTAAGTCCTGTAGTTGCCCTCGAAGAGCATCCCGAGAGAAAATAAACCCTAGGCTAGAGTTTCAGGACAGTATCCTAAACCCTTAGTAAATTGTTGCCGAAAAGCCTCTATATCTTGCTGATCCGGGGTACCATGGGACACGATCGCCACTTGATAACGACGCATGACATCAATAGGAGATTGTCCCGTTTCCAAACTCCAAAAAACCATCTGGAGACGCATTTCTGGTTGATAGGGAATCCCTAACTCATTCATGTAGGCGCGAAAATCACCGTGTTGGCAAGGAGTCAGCATTTGATTAAACTTTACCTTGACCACCCAACCGTTAATCTGATGGATAACCGTCATGACGGAGGAAGGCAGATGAGTCATCGAGCGCAGGTATTCGGTGACTCGTAGCGTTAAACTAGCATTAGCAAGAAAATAGAGATAGTCCATAGTGGCCGCCGGGCTATTGGCTAATAGTCACGATTAGTGTTATATCTCTAAGTCTGACGATAAACCGTTCCAGGTACCAAGGGGAGAAATCCCCGATTTAGTGAAGTTCGCCTGGGTAGGATTACCCAACTTTTGCGAAGCTCTTTATGATGATAATGACGATGATCCCTGACCAATTACTCTCCAGCTACGATTATCACCTTCCTCCAGAGTTAATTGCCCAAAATCCCGCCGAAACCCGGGATAGTTCCCGTCTTTTGGTGGTAGATTCTCCCAATAGTCATAATTTAGCTATTTTTCGGGATTTACCCACTTGGTTAGAGTCGGGGGATTTGCTGGTTTTCAACGATACCTGCGTGATTCCGGCCCGTTTATTTGGACGTAAAACCACGGGCGCACCCGTAGAAATATTACTATTAGAAGAACAAGATGACCATCGTTGGTTATCTCTGGTGAAACCGGGAAAACGCTTTAAAGTCGGTTCAGAAGTCCTTTTTTATCCGAAAACAGGGCCGACGGAAGACCAAGAAAAATTATGGTTAGCGAAAGTAATCGATCGAGATCTGAACACCGGTGGTCGTCTGCTGGAATTTCAACGTCATCCCCAGCGCAGTTTTTGGGATATGTTGGAGGAGTACGGTCATATTCCTTTCCCCCCCTACGTCACCGAATCAGAGGCGGAAGAAGACCGTTATCAAACAGTTTACGCTGATAAACAGGGTTCTGTGGCCGCTCCCACGGCAGGATTACATTTTACTCCCGAATTATTCCATAAGCTCGCCCAGAAGGGTATAGATACCGCCTATGTCACCCTTCATGTGGGAGTGGGAACCTTTCGTCCCGTGGAAGTGGAAAATATTACAGAACACCTAATGCACCAAGAATTTTTGCAGATTTCCGCCGAAACTGCCGAAAAAATCGCCCAAACAAAGGCTAGAGGTGGCCGGGTTATCGCCGTGGGAACCACGGTAGCTCGCGCCTTGGAAGGGGCAATTAAAGAAAGTAAGAGCGAGAAATTAACCGCTTTTCAGGGAAAAACGCATTTATTTGTCTATCCGGGTTATCAATGGCGGGTTATCGACGGCATGATCACTAATTTTCACCTACCCAAGTCCAGTTTGATGATGTTAGTCAGTGCCTTAATCGGACGGGAAAGACTACTGGCATTGTATCAAGAAGCTATCCAAGAGCGTTTCCGTTTCTATTCCTTCGGTGATGCTATGTTAATCCTACCCAGCGCTCGCAGCAGTAATCGCTAAGTAGTTGGACAAAATTACCTTCAAACCCCAGAAAGAAGGAGGAGCAGAACTGCGGAAAGGGCAACAGGAAAAGCAAAAATATGTGTAAGCGGCCCGCGCATCTAAATTGGTCTAGGTCGATTATCGAACCACCTCTGGCCTGTTGTCTATCCTAAGCAAGAAATGAAAAGAAAAGATCTTAAAATCGGTCGCCGCTATTCTGGCAAATCCTGGCAAATATTTGTAATTATTGCCTTCATCGCCGCCGCTCCCTTTGCTATTTTTTATCTTATTGCCTTGGCTTATCTCTGGCAAGGCGATCAACTTTTGGCCGCGGGGGAGAAGGAATCGGCTCTGTCTGCTTACCGAACAGTTTTATCTTTTGACGAAAATTCGGGCCAAGCCCATATAAAAATCGCTCAGGTCTTGCAAAGTCAAAAACGTTATTCTGAAGCCTTAAAAGCCTATAATCATGCCTTTATCGTTAATGATAAACCACCGATGGAACCCTCCCAAAGTAATTATTTAGTGGCTTTGGGAGATATCTTCGCGCAAGAGGAAAAATGGTCAGAGGCGATCGAGGCTTACCAAAAAGCAATTATCATTAAACCAACTTTTAAAGCGCAATTTCAGCTAGGAAAAGCCCTCTATAGTTTACAACGTTGGGATGAGGCGGCGAAAGCTCTGCAAGCAGCGGTTTTTCTCGATCCTAGTCAGGGAAAAGCCTATTTTTATCTGGGAAAGGCCTATAGTGAACAGCAACTCTGGCAAGAGGCCAGTTATGCCTATCAGCAAGCTCTAGAATTGATACCTAGTCAGGGTGAAACCTACAAAAAATTAGGAGAAACCCTAGCAAAACAGGGAAAATGGGAGCAAGCAGAGCAAATATATCGACAGGCTTTAATTTACGCCCCTAAAGATGGGGATATTTATAATTATTTAGGGAAAGCTTTAGCGGAACAGGGAAAACTAGGGGAAGCGATGGCAGTTTTTCAACAGGCGCGCCAAATTAGCCCCAAAAATGCCGAGATTTACGAAAATCTCTGTTATACCTATATCAATAGCGGTCAGATCGATGAGGGTCTAAATTGGTGTCGGCAGGCCGTAGAAATTGATCCCAATTTATCAGAAGTTAGATTTATTTTACAGGAAATCCAACGGGGGCGATTAATTCATGATCATCCCGAATTATTAAAAATGCCAGAGATAATTCCCAGTGTTAAGAGTGATCCTCTGGTGAATTTAAAACGCTCAATTGTTAAAATTGTCATTCGTGGCAAAAATAACAATGGTATCGGCACTGGTTGGTTATTAAAACGAGATCAAGACACAGCTTGGATCGTGACTAACCGCCATGTGGTGACGAATTCCCGTCAAGAAATCGATGCAGGGGCGCGCATTTTTGTCGAGTATTATAGCCAACCACCCAAGGGAAAAATTCCCAAGCGTTCAAAAGCTAAAATTCTCCACACTACCCCCCCTAACGACTGGCTCGATTTAGCAGTATTAGAGGTAAAAAATCCCCCCCCAGATTTAAAACCTTTAGCTTTAGCACCCCTACCAATTGCCGCTAATCAATCAGTAATCTCGATCGGTAATCCTTTTAATCAAAAAGATTGGACTGTCAGCAAAGGCACTGTTAATGATAATGAAGAAAAATCCTTAAGTTTATCCATGTTTGTCGTTTCTGGACAGTCGGGAAGTCCAGTTTTAAACGATAAAAATCAAGTGGTGGGAGTGATTTCCCAAGCGAGTTTATTTTGTGCCAATCCCTCTACTCCTAAACCCCTAGAAAATGCCGTTAAATTGGGCTGCGGTTTCGCAATTCCCATTGACAGGGTGCGAGAAAGGTTAAGGGAGTGGGGAACTTTTTCAGTTATCAGTAATCAGTAGTCAGTTATCAGTGGATAGTGGATAGTAGTTAGGGTTTGCTGAATAAATCTAAAAACCTTATCCAACAAGGTTTTTAGACTTTTTTGACCTCAAAAAGTGCCGACCCTTGGAGTGATTGGGGGGAAAAGTAAAACCCCACACCCCACACCCCACACCCCAACCCCCAACCCCCAACCCCCAACCCCCACCGAAAAACTTTTTCAGCAGACCCTAGTTAGTGGATAGTGATCGATCACTGTTTACTGGTCACTGATAACTGATAACTGGTCACTGATAAATGATAACTGCTATGCTACTCTAGGCAGAAAACCATTCGATCGAGATCACCGTGGCTAACCAAGAAGCAACTTCCCCCGCTATTCGTACCCCTTTATACGAGCTAATTACCCAACAAACCAGCAAATTTACCCCTTTTGCGGGTTGGGAGATGCCGATACAGTTTAGCGGCCTAAAAATCGAACATAATGCTGTCCGCAATGGTGTCGGGATGTTTGACATTTCCCACATGGGCAAATTTATCTTAACTGGAGATAATCTGGTTCAATCTCTCCAAACCCTAGTTCCTTCTAATTTAGCCCGTTTAAGCGCAGGAAAGGCACAATATAGCGTTTTACTTAACCCGGACGGTGGTATCATCGATGATATTATCTTTTACTACCAAAGCGAAAGCCAAGGCGTATTAATTGTTAATGCCTCAACCACCGATAAAGATCGAGAATGGATTTTAGGCAATTTAGAGGGATCGGGGGTCAAATTAAAGGATTTATCCCGAGAAAGGGTCTTAATCGCCCTGCAAGGACCCAAGGCAGCCACAATTTTACAGCCCTTGGTTGGGGAAAAATTAAGCGATTTTGGCCTATTTAATCACTGGGAAAGCCAGCTTTTCGGGGAAAAAGTTTTTATCGCCAGAACTGGTTACACCGGAGAAGATGGCTTTGAAATTATGGCCCCTCCTGAAATCGGACAGCAACTTTGGACGGAATTCTTAAATTTAGGGGTGACTCCCTGCGGTTTAGGAGCGCGGGATACCCTGCGTTTAGAGGCAGCTTTAGCCCTTTATGGACAGGATATCGACGATAGCACGAGTCCCCTAGAGGCAGGCTTAAATTGGTTGGTTCATCTGCCAGAAAAAGGCGATTTTATCGGTCGCAATGTCCTTGAAGACCAAAAACTTAATGGTGTCAATCGGCGCTTGGTGGGATTGCAGATGTCCGGCAAACATATCGCCCGTCACGATTATCCGGTAGTATTCGCTGGGGAAGCGGTGGGTAAAGTCACCAGTGGCACTTTATCACCAACTTTAAACACAGCGATCGCTTTAGCCTATCTTCCCACACCTTTCGCCTCGATCGGACAGGCGATCGAAGTGGAAATCCGCGGCACCACCTACCCCGCTACCGTAGTCAAAAAACCTTTTTATAAAAGTAAAAAGTAAAAAGGTGATGGGGGTTAGGGAGTCGGTTAAGCTGTACTGCATTTAAACTGCGTATTGGGAATTTTAGTAAGCTAAGACGTATTTAAACCCTCAAGGGGTGACAGACAAGGGGTGACGGAACAGTTAAAGAGCTTGCTTGATAACTGGAGTTTAGACTAAATGTTTACCCAAGCGGCGATCGCCGAAGCTCAAAGGCGATCGCTATCTCAACGGTCGAAGTCTGTTGTTTACATATATTAATAAAGCGAGAATAACAAAAAGGGAGAAAATAAAAAATACAAGCATTAAAGAAACTCCCTTAGATGAATAATAACATTCTGGAACTTCAAAAATTTAGAACAGAGGCCTATAACTTGATTGGCTGAGAGGGGGACAAGCGAGCTAGAAGGTAGATAGGGCAAGCGATATAGCTCTTTGCCCTTTGATGTAATCCTTCAACCGATAGCGGCTAATTTGCATTAGCTCTTCTATATTTTTTGGGAACATTTGATGTAGCCCGAGCCAATGA
>MTBT01000330.1:0-14976 GCA_002282935.1 Microcystis sp. LSC13-02
ATGGGAAGGAAAAACTTATATCGAAGTTGATAGGTTTTTCCCTAGTTCTAAAACTTGTCATGTCTGTCTGAATCAAGTGGGTAGTTTGCCGATTGAGGTTAGAAATTGGACTTGTGTGCATTGTAAAACAACCCATGACCGGGACATAAATGCGGCGATAAATATTCGAGATGAAAGCTTACGGATATTGTCGTTAGGAAAAGCGCGATACTGCCTATAGAGGGGATATAAGACCAAAATCTGGGCGTAAGTCCGTCTTGAGGAACCCTCCCCCGTGAAATAGGAAGCTCTCAACGATCTTGAGAGTAGTTCACAATGGAAAGTTCAGATCAGGCTAAAATCAATCTCGAACAGGTGTCATGCTTCTGGTGGAAAAATTATTAAGTAAGCCCAAAAGCCGTAAATTAGCGATTTTTCTGGCTTTTATCGGTAGTATTCTCGCTTTACCCTTTCCTATCGCCGGTATTCATAAATTCTATCTCGGTCAACCTCTCTGGGGAATTATCTATCTTCTCCTCTGGCAAACTCCGATTCCCCGGGTGGCTTGCGCGATCGATGCGGTGTGGTATTTAATCCAAGATAACCAATTTTTGGCTAACTATTTTCCCGCTGCTGCCACTGTCCCCAGTTTAGAGCCTAAACAAGTAGAGGCGATCGGGGCAGCTTTAAGGGAATTAGAGCGCCTCCGGCAAGAAGGATTAATTTCTGAGTACGAATTTGAAGAAAAACGGCGACAATTACTATAATGACACCGCAAAACTGGTTAGGACGCACTTTTAACCCTTTAAAAGCCAAAATTAGCAATGATCCCTATTATCGCTTTCGTTCCCTCGATGAGATCGCTATGGCGGCGCAATTGGGCATTAAAATTAATGTCAGTCAAGCGGGTGTGGATGATTGGCTGCGATTGCCGGGGATATCCATCCATCAAGCGCGGATGTTGGTGGAATTGCTGGGTATGGGGGTAGAATTGCTTTCTCTTGAAGATCTAGCGGCTGCTTTGAGTGTTCCTGTGACTAGATTGAAAGCTTGGCAACCGATTCTAGAATTTGCCTATTATAGTCCGGAAAGTCCCCTCGCACCCCCTAAAATCAATCCTAACACCGCCTCGATCGAGCAGTTAAAAACCCTGCCCCTAATCAGCGATAATTTGGCAGCTGCCATTATTAAAAACAGAGAAGAACAGGGATTATTTAAGAATATTGTGGATTTTAAAGGGCGTTTATCCTTAGAAGCTCAGGAAATCTCCCAATTAATGCACTTTTTTCAGTTTTAACCCCAAATTTTAACGAAGGCAGCAGGAAGGTTTTAGGTGTTGGGGGTTGGGGTTTTGGGGTTTTGGGGTTTTGGGGTTTTGGGGTTTTAGTTCAATTTCCCCACTTCCCCACCTCCCCAATTCATAATTCAGAATTCATAATTCCCACACCCCACTTCCGGGCAAATCTAAATGTCTTCAGATTCCTCCGCATCACTAGGGGGAACTAGGGCCACCGCAGCGATCGCATCGTCCTCATCGAGTTTTTGTACCCGGATGCCTCCGGCCGATCGCGATTGGGGAGTAATAGCATCGACGGATTGACGGATAATAATACCCCGTTCGGTGATAATCATAAATTCCTCGTTGGGGTTAACAACGTGCAGAGCCGCTAATTTATCGTTCTTTTTGCGGAATTTAATCACTCTGACTCCTAATCCCGCCCGATTTTGCAGACGGAGGAGGGTAACGGGAACCCGTTTTCCTAGTCCTGCCATGGTAATCGCTAACACCCAGGGGCCATTATTAGCCACTTCGGGGTTAATTTCTTCGCTTTCGTCCTCGGTTTCTTCTTGGTTAGATTCAGCGATTTGGGCGACAATTTGACTAGGCAGGATGTCCATACTAATTAATTCGTCACCTGAGCGCAATTTCATCGATTTTACGCCCTTAGTTGCCCTTCCCAAGGAGCGCAATTGCTGACTATCGGCCTTAAAATGAATTGCCATCCCCTGACGAGAACCGATAATGACGCTGTCTTCCTCTTTGGCCAAGCGAACCCAACGTAGTTGATCACCGTCTTCGAGAGAAATGGCGATTAAACCGTTCGATCGAATATTACTAAAGGCAGCGAGGGCGGTTTTCTTGATAAATCCCTTTTGTGTGAGCATAATCAGGTAATTATCCTCGCTGAACTCGCTGACTGCCACCACCGAGGTAATTTTCTCCCCTTTGGGAATCTCTAACAGTTGCACGATGGGAACGCCGCGAGCGGTACGGGAACCGGTGGGGATATGATAGGCGTTGAGACTATAGACAACCCCGCGATCGGTGAAAAAGAGGACGCTATCGTGATCGCGGCAGGTGATAAAGTGATCGATGCCGTCGTCTTCTTTCATTTTCGCGCCAGCTTTGCCCCTTGTTGCCCGATTTTGGGACTCAAAGGTATTAACGGGCATTCTTTTGATGTAACCCTGTTCGGTGACGAGAATTAAGGCCTGTTCGTTGGCAATCAGGTCAGTTTCGGCGATTTCTCCTTCCCTTTGTTCAATATGACTGCGACGCGGGGTAGCGTGAATCGTTTTGATCTGTTGCAGTTCTTCCTCAATAATGGTGTCGATCCGTTCTTTTCTAGCTAAAATATCCTGAAGATCGCTGATTTTTGCCAGTAATTCCCCGTGTTCTTGCTGAATTTTCTCCGATTCTAGGGCGGTTAACCGTCGCAGCTGCATTTGTAGGATTGCGTCTGCTTGCACCTCTGAGAGACCAAAATTCTGCACTAATCCCTCTTTTGCGGTAGCTGTATCGGCAGCACTGCGAATCAGGGCAATGATTGCATCGAGACTAGCGAGGGCAATTAGTAAACCCTGAAGGATGTGATCCCTTTCCTCGGCCTTGCGGAGTTCATAACGGGTACGACGGGTGATCACTTCTACCCGAAAATCGAGGAAAACGCGGAGAAACTCCCTTAAAGTCAGTAATCTCGGTTCGTTATCGACTAATGCCAACATATTCGCCCCAAAATTCGACTGGAGGGGCGTTTGTTTATAAAGATTGTTGAGGACGACGCGAGGATAGGCATCTCGTTTCAGTTCGATCACTACCCGGATGCCGTCGCGATCGCTTTCGTCCCGCACATCGGAAATACCGTCTATTTTGCGATCATTGACCAAATCGGCGATTTTTTCGATTAATGCCGCTTTATTGGTCTGATAGGGCAGTTCGGTGATAATAATAGCATCTCGATCGGGTCTTCCCCTTTGTTCGATGGTTTCAAAGTTGGCGACTCCCCGCAGGGTAATGGAACCGCGGCCAGTGGTGTAAGCTTCCTGAATGCCGTCTCTACCAAGGATATGCGCCCCGGTGGGAAAGTCCGGCCCCGGGATATAACGCTGTAATTCCGTATCGGTGAGATCGGGGTTATGGATGAGGGCAACGGTTCCATCGATAATCTCGGCCAGGTTGTGGGGGGGGATATTGGTGGCCATACCGACGGCGATGCCCGATGAGCCATTAATTAGCAGTTGTGGGACTCTAGAGGGCAAAACCACGGGTTCCTGTTGGGAACCATCGAAGTTATCGGCGAAATCGACGGTTTCTGACTCGATATCCTGTAGTAGGGCGTTGGTGGCCAGGGTGTGCAGACGACACTCGGTATAACGCATGGCTGCCGGGGGATCGTTATCGATCGATCCGAAGTTACCATGACCGTTAATCAGGGGATCGCGCATGGAGAAATCCTGGGCCATGCGGACGAGAGCATCGTAAACGGCAGTATCCCCGTGGGGATGGTATTTTCCTAATACTTCCCCGACGACTCTAGCGCATTTCCGGAAGGGGCGATCGGGGGTTAATCCTAGTTCGTACATCGCATAAAGAATGCGCCGGTGTACGGGTTTCAGTCCGTCCCTAGCGTCGGGCAAGGCGCGCCCAACGATGACGCTCATGGCGTATTCTAGATAGGAACGGGACATTTCATTGCTTAAGTCTGTGGGGACGATATGATCCTGGGCGGCGGTCATAGGGGGGTTAACTCCAATAACAAGGCAAAAAAAGCGTTTTTGTGAGTAAATTCGCTAAAAATCGGGGTTTTACCCTTTTGATGTGCAAAATATGCCCATTTGTACGACTATTTTACCATAAAATCCCTCTTTTTTCGGGTTTGAGGCGGCGCTCAAACTTTGCCGAAAGTATCTTCCCTCATTCTGGCCCGATCTTGACACTTTGTGGACTATCTGTCACAATACTAGAATGTAGGCCATTTGTTCTTAAAGTAATGGATTTGCAATTGTCATTATTTCCAGATAATCAACCAAGTCAGGCGGTAAGCAAACAGAAAAAAGCCAAGTTAGGTCGTTATGAAAGAATTCAGCGCGAACTGGCAACGGTAAAGCGTGATCCCTATCAAGTCCTGGTCGATGTTAACGTTCCGCTTAAGCCTCTAAATACTTATAATTTTATCGATCTATTCTCTGGTGCGGGCGGTATCACCCAAGGTTTATTGCAAGCAGGTTTTAACCCTGTAGCCAGTGCAGAAATTAGCCCGATCGCCTCAGCAACCCATCAAAAGAATTTTCCCAATTGTCATCATTTTTGTGGTGATATACATGATTTTAATACTCAAGAATGGTTGGCAAAAATTGGCAATCCATTCATTCATATTGTGGTGGGCGGCCCACCATGTCAAGGATTTTCCATTGCTGGAAAACGAGATGCTAATGATCCGAGGAATCATCTCTTTCAAGAATTTATTCGCCTTGTTTCTGAAATACAGCCTTGGTACGTTGTCATGGAGAATGTACCCGGTATTCTAACAATAAAAAAAGGAGAAATTAAGCAAAATATTCTGGAGGCTTTTCAAAGTATTGGCTATCAAAATATTTCCATAGCAATTCTTGAGTCTGCCGCCTATGGCGTTCCACAAATCAGACCAAGAGCTATTTTTATAGCTAATAGATTTGGGCTGCCAAATCCTTATCCAAGTCCTCAATTAGTACCGGAGAAATACCAACCGATTGAAGCCGCTATCTGCGATTTACCTGCTTATGAACCTATTCCCAGTATCAATCACGAATGGACTCGTCACTCCCCCGAATATATGGCCAGAATAGCTCAAGTTCCTCCCGGTGGTTCCTTATATGAAACTTATGTTGATGCCTTCAAACGACAGTATCGGGGTAAGCCAAGTATGACAATTAAAGAAAATCATGGCGGTACTCATATCCATCCCTATTTAAATCGGGTTATTTCGGCCAGAGAAATGGCTAGATTACAAACTTTTCCTGATTCCTTTATTTTTGAAGGAACAATGAAAAAAGCGATGTGGCAAATTGGAAATGCCGTACCTCCACGTTTGGCAGAGTGTATTGGCTATGCTCTTATTCCCTACTTAAATCTAATAGCTACAGGTAATAAAAATATTGGAGAGGTGGCAAGATAAATCACCGATCTTCAGTCAATTTGATATTAAGAGAATTACGCCATGTTTCAAAATCATACCAACCGCAACCTACACAGCCATGTTCTGCTTCTGCTCCAGATTGAGGAATATTTTCCGGCCAGTTCTCTCCACCGGAATACCAAAACCTGATATCCATTGGTGTTCCTCGCTTACCAGTTTTAATACATTTTTCACAACTTCTTGACTTCAATAAATTATGATTTCCCGCACTATCTTTTTTGAGAAGTTGAAACTTGTTTCTCATCTCAGCTACACTCATATTAACATCATGACTTGGTTCACTTATCCCCCAACGTTCCATAGGAAAACGATGGTCAATAACCAGTTCATGTGACTGTCTGATTCTGTTTTCAATCACATCTTTATATCGATAAAACTCCAAAATTCTAGCTACTAATTGAGGCGGTATGTTGGCGGAGGCATTCGCCGCTCGCATCTCTCCAGTCCATCGATCCCAAGTTGTTGTTTTCTGACAAATTGGACAGTATTCCCGTTTTGTTTCTATTACTAGCCCCGGGCGACCGCTCCTATTGCCACGCTCTAATCCTTGGATACCACCGCCACCAGCATATTGCTCCGATGCTATTTTTTTCCCTTCACAGGTACGACAATGCCAAGCCATATCTGACAATAACTCGAATACTTTGTACTGTGATGAACCCTTTTTAAACTTTGCTTTTAGAGCTTCTATTAAATCAGAACTCATTCTGGTTTCTCTATTTCTATCTCTAAATTTTCCAGTAATTGGGATACAGTTATGTTTAAGCCCTTCGCCAGAGTGACAAGAGCGGTAAGAGAAGGATTTCTTACTCCTCGCTCTAGTCCAGATATATAGGTACGATCAAGATGGCAACGTAGCCCTAGTTCTTCTTGTGATATGCCTAAAGCTGCTCTCTGCTCTCGGATCATTAACCCCAATGCCCTTAAAATTACTGCTTTTGATTTTTCCATAAAATCTATAATCGTTCTCAGTGGACGATAAGTCCACGGACTATATGTCACAGGAATAATTTTCCTCTCCTCCCGTCAACCAAACAGCCTCTTAATCAGACTCAAAAGATCGTCAAGGCAGCTCACAGGGGGACAAAATCGGATTTTTTAGCTGTTTTTCCCTCGATAATTTAGGATAGAATAAAAATGCGATCAAGAGTTAATATTATGGCCCGATCGGCAGCTCAAGAATCGATGATGATTGAGCTTAATGATCCCTTAACTCTAGCGAAGGCTATTATCCTGATTTTCCCAGCGCAAAAATTACCCAAAAATGGTTACTCCTCTCCTCTGGCAAAATGCCAATCCCAACCCCAATAATCTGGAGAATTTCCAAATTATTAGCCAATGGTGGCAAGATTTAAATCTTAAGGAAGTCTTCTGGCAACAGCGTTTAATTCCCGCTCCTGGCTCTCTGGAAGATATTAATTGGGAGCGGCAAGGTTTTGATGAAAAATTTAGCATCCAAATGCCTCAAATTCGTGGAATTACCCTCTATTGGCATAAATCTACTTTTGCTGACGAAAGAAGCATGACACCTAAACAATTAATTTTAGATCGGGAACGGGAGCAATTAGACATTTATCCCCAATCCCAACCTAGTTTAGTTATTCGGGTGACGAAACCCCATCTAGTTTATCAAAAATTCGAGCTAAAAAATCCTCTCCTGGTCGGCAAAAAAGCAGAAAGTGAATATATTTTACTGATCAGGGATAAAGAACAGCAAATAGAAGTTAAAATTAATCTCAGTCCTGAAAATTATCGGCAATTTCTAGAAACCATGACTGAGGATCAATAAATAATGTGGCAGGGAAACCTAGAACTAATTTACACGCAAAAAAATCTCGCAACCCAGATTAATCACGTCTATGCTACCGCACCTTTAAAAGTACAAAGACCTTTTTATCCCGAAGGAAAAAACCTTTGTCATACGGTGATTTTACACACGGCTGGGGGAATAGTTGGGGGTGATGTTCTTCAACAAAAAATTCATCTTCAAGCCGCTACTAATGCCCTGATTACCACTGCTTCTGCTGGAAAAGTTTACCAGAGTAATGGTCAGATGTCCCAGCAATTAATCGAGATTAAAATTGATGACAATGCCAGTTTAGAATGGCTACCTCAAGAAACGATTATCTTTAATGGTGCAGCATTTCGCCAACATTTACGAGTGGATTTAGGGGAAAATAGCAGTTGGTTAGGATGGGAAATTACCCGTTTTGGTCGCACTGCGCGAGGAGAGAAATTTTTAGCGGGAGAATGGCATTCTAATTGGGAAATTTGGCGATCAGGACAACCTTTATGGCTCGATCGATCCTGCCTGTTAGGTGGTAAAATGATCGAGGGATTTTCCGGTTTAAATGATAGTGCCATGATCGGTACTTTAGTCTATATCGGTCAACCGGTGGGCAGAAATTTGATTGAGAAAGTGAGAGATTTTTCCCTAGAAGGAGAGATGGGAGTTACTAACACTTTAGGAGATGGTCTTTTGTGTCGTTATCGGGGTAATTCTAGCGGTGAAGTGCGACAATGGTTTCAGCAGGTTTGGCAAATTTTAAGGCGAGAAATGAGCGATCAAGAGGCAATTATTCCGCGAGTTTGGTTATCTTGGTAAAGGCGGTCAATTTCACTTTTCTCAAGTCACTTGAATGCCTGTATCGGTGATTGGCGCTATCCAAAATTGTAGATCGGGAGCGACGAGAATTTCCCGGGCCTTTTTAACGATAGTTTCCGCCACTTCCTGAGATGAACAGAGAGTAAAAACCGTCGGGCCAGAGCCTGACATCATCGTTCCCAAGCCGCCTAAATCGTCTAGAACCTGTCTTAACTCGGCTACGAGGGGAAATTCGGGTAAAACCACCTTTTCGAGGTCATTATGGATAAATTTGCCGATAGCGGCCGGTTTTTTCTGGGCGATCGCTTGTACCAAAGCCCCGGAACTCACCTGCTGACGACGGTGATGAAATTCCTCTGGAGAAGACAGATAGGTATCCTGAAATTTTTGCCGATAGCTTTGGTAGGCCCAGGGTGTAGAAACGGATAAATGGTCGTATTTGGCTAAAATCACCCATAATCCGGTCAGAGGAGCGATAGGATCGAGAATTTCTCCCCTTCCCGTACAGATAACCGTTCCTCCTGTCACACAAAAGGAAGTATCGGAGCCCAATCTTGCCGCTAAAGTTTCTAATTCCGGACGGGTTAAACCTAATTCCCAGATTAAATCGATACCGACTAACACCGCAGCCGCGTTGGTGGAACCCCCCGCTAAACCGGCAGCCACGGGAATATATTTGTCGATGCTGATATCAATGCCGCCGTAATTGGCAAAGAGCCGGGGGAATTCCCTCGCCATCAAAGTGGCGGCGCGATGGGCGAGATTACTGCTATCTTGGGGGACGAGGGGATGATGGCAAAAGAGACGGAATTCCTGCAATCCGTTCGGCCGGAGAGTGATGCGATCGCATAATCCCACCGTCTGCATCACCATCACTAACTCGTGGAAACCATCGGGGCGATCGCCAACTATTTCTAGATATAAATTAATTTTAGCGGGGGCTAGAAGGGTATAACTGTGCATTTGTCAAGGAAAAAAATCTAAAATTTTGGCAATTGACCTAATTTTTCCGCCAAGTCAATCCATTGCGATAAACTGAGATCTTCGGCGCGAGCGAGGGGATTAATTTCTAATTGTGTCAGGATTTGGCTTAATCGATCGCTATCTAGACAATTTTTTAGATTATTGCGTAACATTTTGCGCCGGTTGGCAAAACCCCAGCTAATTAAAGTGGACAAAAAGGCAGCATTACTGACATTATTCGGCAAAACACGGGGTAAAAGCCTAATTACCGCCGAATCCACCTGGGGAGGTGGGGAAAAGGCCCGCCGGGGTACATCACAAATCCATTGACAATCGGCAAGGTATTGAATGCGGACGCTCAAAGCGCTGTAAGCTTTGGTGGAGGGGACAGCGACTAATCTTTCGGCGACTTCTTTCTGGACTAAGAGGGTAATACTCTGGTAAGGGGGGGTGAAAGGATGGGCGATCGAACCGAGGAGCTTTTCGAGGATCGGACCGGTGATATTATAGGGAATATTAGCCACTACTTTATTAACTGGCGGCAGTTGCTCGGGTTTAAGGGTAAGAAAGTCGCCTGGTATGAGATGAAAGTTATCTTGTTGGCCAAATTTTTTATTTAAAATTGTCCATAGATCTCGATCGATTTCTACAGCGACCACTAATTGAGCGCCATCGAGAAGACGACGGGTTAAAATGCCTGTACCCGGTCCGATTTCTAATACCCGATCTTCTGATTGTAAATTAGCAGCGCCGATGATGCGATCGAGTATCGATTCATCTTTTAACCAATGTTGTCCAAAACGTTTACGGGGTTGAATTTTCATCCCTTTATTTTAAAGTCAGAGGGTTGTCCTCGACAATAACACCCCTGAAAAAATTGGCGATGCGATCGATAACCGCATCAATTATCATAGAGCCTAGACAAAGATAGCAAAAAAATTAGAAACAATGTCAGATTTGAACGATGTTTTCGCAATTGTAGCAGGAGCGGTTCCGGGGGCGTTATCTCGTTATCACATTACCGAATGGACAAAAGCAAAATTCGGCTTGCGCTTTCCCTATGGAACCTTTATTATTAATTTAACTGGCTGTCTAGCTATCGGCTTCTTTTTTGCTATTTTACCCAGTTTTCCCTTTTATTCCCACGAACTAGATTTAATGGTTAGAACGGGATTTTTAGGGGCTTATACCACCTTTTCTACCTATAGTTTAGATATCTTGATCCTCTGGCGCAATCAACAAAATTTTCTCAGTCTTTTTTTTGCCGTTGCTAGTATAATTTTCGGATTGATTGCCGTGAGAATCGGGGCAGCTATTGCCGAAGTTTTTCCAGTTGAATTCTCCAATTTATTGACTATTTAACGGCAGGACAGACAGCATGGATTTTTTCAGGGGACGTTATGGTTTATTCGTGGCGATTGGGGCTATTTTTGGGGCTTTGAGTCGTTTTTATATCGCCGAATTAATTCAACATATCTTCAGTCAAGAATGGGTATTTTTAGCTACATTTTTTGTCAATATTTCTGGCTGTTTAATTATTGCCTATATTTTTACTATGGTTAAGGAAAATATTCGCATAATTGCCCCAGAATTAGGATTGATGATTGCCACGGGTTTTTGTGGTTCCTATACAACTTTTTCCACCTATAGTTTGGAGGTCAACAAGTTTTTAGAGCAGGGAAACGTGACTTTCGGTTTAATTTACTGGTTGGGCAGTGTTCTTGGGGGGATGATGGCGCTTAAAATTGGAGTTACTTTAGCAAGAACAGGTTTTCCTAGATGAATTATTAAGGGCGCAAAAATAGATAAATATCTAAGCACAATTGAAAGCATCTTTTTCCTTTCCTACTCAGTCTTAATAGGTAATGTCTCCATTGGTTTGAAACCAATCGATGGCATCGGCTAAAGCTTGTCTAATCGGCGATTGGGGTAAGCCTAGTTCTTGCACTGCCTTCGAGGAATCGTAGTACATGGACTGTTTTGACATTTTCACGCCATCAAGGGGTATAGAGGGCGATTTTCCGAGGACAGGAAGAACTTTTTCATCTAACCAAGCTATTAGTAAAGGAATCCAAAAAGGTAAAACAATTTTCGGGGCATTTATGCTGGTAATTTCAGCTAATTCTGTCAACAAAGTTTTTAAAGAAGTGTTTTGATGACCTAAAATATATCTTTCGCCAGTTCTGCCCTTTTCTAAAGCTAATAAATGTCCCCAGGCCACATCGCGCACATCAATTAGATTTAATCCCGTATTCACATAAGCGGGCATTTTTCGCCGCAAAAAACGGAGAATAATGTCGCTGGTGGGTGTAGGCTTGATATCAAATGCTCCTATGGGCGTACTAGGATTAACTATAACGATATCCTGTCCTCTTTGTACTGCTTTGAATGCTTCCTGTTCTGCCCAATACTTCGATTTTTTATAATAACCCACTAATTGATGGGCGGGACTTTGATAAGTTTCATCGACACTTTCACCCTTTTTACCCACTCCAATGGCGGCCACGGAACTGGTATAAACTATTCTGGCAATTCCCGCTAAATGCGCCGATTCTAGAACATTTCTTGTGCCTAAAACATTGTTTTGGTAGAGTTGATGTCTATCCTTTTGCCAGAGAGAATAGTGCGCCGCTACATGAAAGAGAACTTCGCATCCGACCATTAATTTAAATAAGTTCTCATCATTTAAATTACCCCGGACAATTTCCACATCTAAACCCCACAAATTTCTGAGATTACTGTGGGGACGGACGAGGACGCGGACTTGGTAGCCTTCAACTAAAAGCAATCGCACTAAATTCGCCCCGATAAAACCCGTTCCACCCGTCACAAAAGCACGCATTGCTCAAACTTTCTCCTATTTTCGCTTCCTATCGTTAACTGAAATTTAATCACCTTAACCTTATTATTACTATACCTTAATCTTAGTCAAGATTTAAGCTTTTCTTGATAAAATTTGAGGACAGATTATTTTAGACTAAGAGCAGTCAATCTTCAGTAAAAATACCCCTATGAATCCATCTCCAGAGTCAACTTTTGTTTGTCCGATTATCATCGAAGACGACAGAACAGGATTAGACACAGAAACTATCCGACGGGCTTTAAGGGATAATTTACTCTATATTCAAGGTAAATTGCCAGAATTAGCCAGCAAAAACGATCTTTACCTGGCCCTAGCCTATACAGTCCGCGATCGTTTATTACAGCGTTGGTTAACCACCCAACAAACCTATCTAAAAAAAGATGTCAGAACCGTTTGTTATCTCTCGGCCGAATTTTTAGTCGGTCCCCATTTGGCTAATAATTTAATTAATCTCGGTATCTACGAACAGGTGGAGAAAGCTGTCAGCGAATCGGGATTAAAACTAGAAGAATTAATTGCCCAAGAAGAAGAACCGGGGTTAGGAAATGGTGGCTTAGGTCGTTTAGCGGCCTGTTATTTAGATTCCCTTTCTACCCTAGAAATTCCCGCTATTGGTTACGGTATTCGCTACGAATTTGGTATCTTTGATCAAAGAATTCACGACGGTTGGCAGGTGGAAATAACCGATAAGTGGTTACAGTATGGAAATCCCTGGGAAATTGCCCGACCGGAAGCGGGAGTAGAGGTAAAATTTGGCGGTTATACCGAATCCTATACCGACGAAAATGGTAATTATCGCAGTCGTTGGATTCCCGATTATGTAGTCAAAGGAATTCCCTACGATACCCCAATTCTCGGCTATCGAGTTAACACCGCTAATACCATGCGTCTCTGGAAATCAGAAGCTTGTGAATCTTTTGATTTTGGTCGCTTTAATCGCGGCGATTATTATGGTGCGGTGGATAATAAAGTTCACTCGGAAAATATCAGTAAAGTTCTCTATCCGAACGATGAACCAATTCAAGGCAAAGAACTACGTTTAGAACAGCAATATTTCTTTGTTTCCTGTTCCCTACATGATATGATTCGTATTCACTTGTACGAGAACCCCAGTCTCGATAATTTTCATCAAAAATGGTCGGTACAATTGAATGATACTCACCCTTCTGTCGGTGTGGCCGAGTTAATGCGCTTGTTAATTGATGTGCATCATTTCGATTGGGATAAAGCTTGGTTTATTACTCAAAATACCTTCGCCTATACCAATCATACTCTTTTGCCAGAAGCTTTAGAAAAATGGCCTTTGAGTATTTTTGGTCGTCTTTTACCCCGATTAATGGAAATTATCTACGAAATTAACTATCGTTTCTTGGATAAAATTCGCATTATTTATCCCCATGATGATGGCAAAATGTCCCGTTTATCTATAATCGATGAAAGCGGCGAAAAATATGTCCGTATGGCTCACCTTGCCTGTGTGGGTTCCCAAGCAATTAATGGGGTGGCAGCCCTCCATACAGAATTACTGAAAAAAGATGTTCTGCGCGATTTCTATGAACTCTTTCCCGAAAAATTTAGCAACAAAACCAATGGAGTTACTCCCCGGCGCTGGATAGTTTCTAGTAATCCCCGCTTGACTTTTGCGATTACAGAAAAAATCGGCGAAAGTTGGATTAATCATCTGGAGGATTTACGCAGTTTAGAAAACTATGTCGATGATGGGGTATTTCGGGACTATTGGCGACAGATTAAATACGATATTAAGGCAGATTTAGCCAATTATATCGATAAAAAAGTCGGCATTAAAGTTGATCCTAGTACCCTCTTTGATGTGCAGGTAAAACGCATTCACGAATATAAACGGCAACATCTCAACGTTTTACATATCGTCACTCTCTATCATCGCCTCAAAAATAATCCCAATCTAGATATTACACCCCGTACTTTTATTTTTGGTGGTAAGGCAGCCCCGGGTTATTTTATGGCGAAATTAATCATTAAATTGATTAATTCTGTGGCAGAAGTGATCGACAATGATCCGACGATTGGAGGACGTTTAAAAGTGGTTTTTCTGCCCGATTATAATGTCACCTTCGGTCAACGGGTTTATCCGGCTGCCGACTTGTCCGAACAAATTTCCACGGCCGGGAAAGAAGCTTCGGGAACCGGTAATATGAAATTCTCCATGAATGGGGCCTTAACTATCGGCACTCTCGATGGGGCAAATATCGAAATTCGTGAAGAGGTGGGGGCAGAAAATTTCTTTCTTTTTGGCTTGACAACCGAGGAGGTTTATGCTAAGAAAGCCCAGGGTTATAATCCCCAAGAATACTATTACCATAACGAAGAATTGCGGGCAGTATTAGACCTCATTGGTTCGGGATTTTTTAGCCGGGGTGATAGTAGTTTATTCCGTCCGCTTGTGGATAATCTTATCTACGATGATCCCTATATGTTACTGGCTGATTATCAGTCCTATATCGACTGTCAGGAGGGTGTCGGTCGCGCCTATCAAGATCAAGAACATTGGAGTCGTTTAGCGATTCTTAATGTGGCCCGCATGGGGAAATTCTCTAGCGATCGATCGATTCGGGAATACTGCGAGGAAATCTGGCGGGTACAACCGGTAAAGATTGAATTACCCGATTATATTCAAGCTAATGCCGGTTTATCGGTAAATTAGAACCAATCTAGGCAGTAGGATCGTGTTTATTCATCCTACTGCCCACAGGATAACCAGCCTTGAACGACTTTAATCTAGATTTCTACGGGATTGACGGGGCTCGAACCCGCAACTTCCGCCGTGACAGGGCGGTGCTCTAACCAATTGAACTACAATCCCATTTTTGCGACAGTTCTGATTGTAACTTCATCATTAGGGTTATGTCAAGCACCTCTGGGAAAATTTTTTTGAGGGAGAGGGAAGTGGGGAAACAATTCATAACTGGGTTTTTCAAGTTGGATTGGGATCAATACTGAATTAAAGCCAAAAAATCCCCAATTAGGGACCGGACCCTCTTTACCAAAATTTTGGGTTAAAGCCCCGTCCTTTTAGGACGGCTTTATGTTAAAATGAAATTGGTTTGAATCCCCTGAGTGGGCGGTAGTGA
>MTBT01000330.1:15063-18260 GCA_002282935.1 Microcystis sp. LSC13-02
TAGTAGGTTCGGTTCAGACATAATCGTGTAAGACCTAAGTAAGGGAAACCAGAAAGGGCTGTGATGAGCTTCGAGAATCCTCACGCCTTTAGGCCCAGGAGTGTCAAAATGGGATTTGTAATTAAGCTTGTTGGGAGCCTGAGCTATGACTAACCCGAATTCGATCGAACAGCTATCGCAGGAATTACTCGATCTAGACCAAGTAGATGCCGATACTGGGGCAGATTTGCGGCAAAAAGCCCAAGAAATCCTCGCTGAAACCAGTATTGACCTGCCGATTCGAGAAGCGATCGCTGATAGTCTTAGTCAAGGCAATCAACTACTTACCCTCAAAACCGTCGGCAAGGAAGAAAGTTACTAGCACATTTGGGGTCAAAAGTCAAGATGAAAGAAAAAAATTTTTTTGTCTGGCTGGGGCGATTTTTGGCCTCTTTTGGGCTGTTGTCGGGGATAAGTGGCTGTAATTCCCCTCTCTTGATCACTCCTCAAGTTCCCGCCGGTGGTTTAAATAGTTTTGCTCCCGATCAATTCCCCAGTTATAGTGCTGATGGTCGCTATTTAGCCTTCGCTTCCGATCGCTCCGGTCGTCGTAGTATATATTTATTCGATCTGCAAGAAAAGCGCTTAGTTAATCTCCCTAACCTAAATCGTGGCGATTCTAGCCAAGATCAGCCATCTCTGAATGCTGACGGTCGTTTAATTGCCTATGTCTCCAGCGAACGCGGCAAAAGTGATGTCATGGTTTATGATCGTTCCCTGTCCCGTGCAACCCTGTTAACCGCTAACCTGCGGGGAAGCGTCCGTAATCCCACCATTAGCGGTGATGGTCGCCAAATTGCCTTTGAAACCAACCAAGACGGTCAATGGAATATTGCGATCGTTAACGGCCAATTTTAAACTTGTTCTACTCGGTCTTAATCGTTAAGACCTGCGGAGGAGTTGCATCTGGTGGATATAAAAAATTTACCTGTACTATATGCCAATCCCCTGGAGGAATAGTCAGAGTCACTAAAGGTTGCCCCTCTTGTCCGCGTCTTTGGACGAGATGGAAAAATCTCCTTTGTGCCTGTCCCTGGTCATCGCTATAATTGACGGCTACCGTTCCTCGAAAAAACACTTGTGGGGCAGCTGGATCGAGAAAACGCAAACCCTGCCGAATAATATCCTCTTTAATCGGTGTTGCTAGCGCAATAGTCACTGTTTTCGCCTCATCACTGCGATTAAATAGAGGTAAACTTAACCTATATTCCACACCGTAATTACCATGAGCTTGATAGGCCGTATCGGGATAGCGGACTAACATGGTAGCACTTTGATTTTGTTCCGTTCCCAGTTTGCCTCCGGGTAGGGTGCTAATCCCATAGGCTATAGATTGACCAGAATCAGGAATATTTAACCATAAAGAAGCTCGATCGACCAATCGGGCCAGCCAAGCTGAACCTTGGGACACCCCCGCTACCCGTCCATAAATTATCTGTCCTTGACTATTGGGAGGAGTGGGCGCTCGATCCCGCGGAGTCGATAAATCGCCTTTTTCTAGCAAATTTTCCCATTCTGTCAGATTTGGTGGTCTTTCCGTCCCATTTTCATCTAAAGGTGCATAAAGAGCTAAACTAGCAGCGTAGAGAAGACCGTCACTTTCCAGACGGAGATAAGTGGATCTACCGTTTAAAGGGGGAGTCAAATCGCGCACGGGAATCGCTGCATTTAAGACCATAAAACTTTCCCCGGGGGGAATAATAATCCGATCGGGAAAAATATCCTGACGCTGCCCCATTAAAATATCTGTCATTACCCGACTTCCCGGCCCAGCAAAAACCGTCCCCTGATTATTTTCCACTTGTGCAGGTAAATCGATAAAAGCTGCATCGGGTTGACTCAAATAACTAGCCCCCTGCAAAATTGTAACAGTCACGGGATTAGGACTGGGATTGTGGAGTAATATACCCAGATAAAGGGTGCGTAAATTATCGGGAAAATTCCCCCTCGCTATATGGTGGGCAAAAATATCAAAGCGTCCCTGAAAAGCATAATTTAAATGGGCTGAGGGGAAACTTTTCTCTTGGGGGGGGAAAGTCGAAAGCAAAATCCCTTCTCCTAGCAATAATTCGGGACTATTGCTATTAAAAACGGGAACTTGATCTAGTTGATTCGGTAAAGGACGCACCTGCACCGGTCGAATTATTTCTACACTAGGGGGAGTTTGGGCAATGGGTAGCAAAAAAGGTAACATTAGAGAAATTACCATCACGAGATAGTCAGTTTCCCATAATAACACTGCCTTTCTCGATCGTTTATTTCAAGGTTGCTGCCCCATAGATAACATTATTCTGACGATCCCAAATCGCCACAGATTTATAGATATCGGGATTAAAATCCCCGGGAAGAATATATCTTTGTTCTCCTTGTAAGCGCAGTAAGGGAGAAACGGTAAAATAAGTCTCATTAGGGACAGGAGCATTTTTTAAATCCTCGGATACCGATAAAATGACGAATAAATCGGCTCCCTCTTGGGTACGAAATCTTCTGCCAAAATCAATAAATAGTCGTCCGTTTCTTTCCCGAATTAAGCGCACATCACCGGAAGTTTTTCGCTCAATTGTTTGAAAATTACCTGATTTTATTAGTTCGCCCTTATTGCCGAGAGCGATTAGGTTGAGCTTGGGGTTAATAACATCAGCCTGTACGGGAATGCTAGTAGTTATAGGCACAGCAAAAAGTGCCGACAGAAGAGCGGATGCTAACAATTTATTTTTGTGGAACATAGCTATTGGAGCGTAGATTTAAGCAATGGATTTTCGGCTATCTCATCGGAAGGGCAAATATTATCTTCCTTGATAGTAACGAAAACTTCTTTGATACTATCCTGTTTATCTATATCCTAGGGAATTAGTTAATATTTTTTTCTGTTTCTCGCCAGAGATTATAAATTTGGCTCTCTTGGGTTAGTCGGGTAAAATGTATCACTGAATACATTTTATTATTCCCTATTTGCCAGAAGAGAAGGATGAACCACAAAGACACAAAGGACACAGAGAATAACTAGCGATCGATTAATCAAACTTATCACACGAAAGACAAGAGAGCCATAAATTTTTGTTATAGGAGAGAGCGAGTTGGTTAGGACAAATGCCTTAAGGCTTTACTCACCGCATCCACGAGGTTTTCACTATCATTGATAATCTGACTAACATAGT
>MTBT01000331.1 GCA_002282935.1 Microcystis sp. LSC13-02
TATTCTTTAACACTCGAAAATCAGGAACTTGAACCCGTAGTAACCGCATTGTCAAAACTCCCGTAATCCTATCCTCTTGCTCATCTGCTTACCGCAGCTCACGGGGAAAAGGGAAACAATCTCTTATACTACCAGCCAAATTCCAGCAGATTTTTTCAGAAAAACCCTTGACAAATCCCCGCACTTGACAGATACTTATATGTAGAATGGGAATCCGTGCCTGCCTGCAAACCCTCTTTTTTCAGGTCAGATAAGCGTCAAGAAAATAAAAACCTGATAACCGGTCCCTAACTACCTATAAGCTTTTCAACCAATCACTAATCAACCGGTTAACCTCTGTGGGAATTTCATCGTGGGGACAATGACCAGCAGTGAGATAATATTCTGTCAGAGAAGGATAGTATTGACGGAATTTGGCCCCGCGTTCCCTAGTATTCATCCAAGGGTCCCCTTCACCCCATAACATCAACAGGGGACAGCTTAACTTTTGCAGGAGAATATCCACATTTTCCCCCCGGGGAGATTTAAACACAGAAGCAAAAACTTTGGCTGCTCCCGCATCCAGGGAAGGACGACGGATATCTTCTATTAACTGCTCGGTAATGGCACTGCGATCGAGATATACTTTCTCTAGGGTTTTGCGGATAGTTTTGGGTTGACGGGTATAGAGAAATAAGAGATAACTGGCCCAAGGTTGCAGCAGCATCGATCGCAGTAATTTTTGTGCTAAATTAGGCTGACGATTGCTTTCTGTATCGCTAAAGGGACCGGCGCTATTGAGGAGAATTAATCCCCGAACATTCTCGGAATGATTAGCAGCCACACAGAGAGAAGCGTAACCCCCCAGAGAATTACCCGCTAAAACCGTCGGTTGGCCGACAACTTCCTTGATAAAATCATTTAATTGTTGCTGCCAAAGATTGCCACTATAGACAATATCCGGTTTAGCTGATCTACCAAATCCTAACAGATCGATCGCCCATACCTCCCATTCTGAGGCTAAACCTTGCACATTTTTTCGCCAATGGTCGGTGGAAGCGCCAAAACCGTGGACTAATAGTAATGGGGGTTTTCCCGCAACTCTAGCACCCGCTTGCACATAGTGTATAGAATTTCCTTGCCATTGCCAATTTTGCCTTGTCGTCAGAGCAGCTGTATTCATCTGCTGTTTTGTTAAGTAATGTGAATAATTCTTAGTCTAACCGATTGAGAAACTGGAGACAAAGCTAGAGATTTTTAGCCAAACCCCTTGACTGAAAACGGGACTTGACATATACTTATATATATAGTGGGAATCCGTGCCTGCCTGCAAACCCTTCATTTTTGGGCAAATAACCCTAAAAAACACTCTCAAAAAAATCTTGAGCGGGATTAATCTGCTGGTATTGGTGGCTAACCCCAGAGAATTACTCCTGAATTACTGGGACAGTTTTTTGCTAATTCTGATAACAGCTATGAAGATTTTGACGATTTTACAGGGATTAATCGACAAAAATCCCTTAACTGAGGCGGATCTAGAAGAATTACTAGCGATCGTGGTTATCCGAGCTTCATCTACCCCATCAGTGTCAACCGATTCAACTATCTCTAATACAGCTTTTTGCGCTTCATTCATTATTGCCTTTCTCCGTGATAATTTTCTAGCCTTACATCCATAGGACTGTGATTAAGCAAGGAATTTAAAGAAAGCGCCCGAACCTCTAGCTTGTCGGGAAGCGCATCTAGCTCCTCTTGATCTTCCTTGAACATTTCAGTGAATTCGTCGTCTAATCTTTCGTACTCCGAATAAAGAGACAGCAAATCACCCTTAACATAAGGCGATTCCCATTTAATTACTAACGCCCCTTCATTTTCCGACTCGTACCCCACTAAAATCAAAACTTCCGAGCCAAAAAAACCAATCGTTTCAAAATCTTGCTGATCCCAAAAAATACCTTCAACAAAATCCTCTTTGTTGGTAATAATAATCTCGACTTCTTTAAAACCATCAGCTAGGGAAAAAACCAAGTCAGTATCTTGGTTTGGCCACTTTTTGACGTGGTGCATTTGACCGCTGACAATGCCTATCGGTAAAGGCTGTAACTCACCTGTTAAAAAACTGCATTTACCAAGGCTTTTCTTGTCTAAATTAGCGCAACGACCGCATCCATACCAAATCATATAAACCTCAAAATTGAACAGTAAATTAGCCGAAGACATTCGCGATAAATCGACCGAACTGGGAGCGTGGTCTAAAATCTCCACACCCCACCCCCGATCCACTGGGTACTCGGAAGAAAAACTAAAAGTAGTATTGTCACCCATTTTTAACACCTCGATCGGTGACGAACGGGTTAAAGACTTGGGAATTTCTAAGGTTTTCACGGCAGATTGATAAATATAGCGTTTCTGATTCAGAAGAGGTACATTTCCGATCCTGAACAGTTTAATCAGCAAAGGTTTAAGTGTGCCGCACAGATGCGAGAACCGCTATCAATATTTATTGTGCTCTCAAACCTTTTGACTCTTCGGTTTGTCTTATGCAACGTACAGGTTTATAAAGTATGAAACTCTTATAGAAAAAGACATTGCCGCGATTTTTGTCAATTGTTTGCGGTCGCTAATTTTAGCCTCCAAAAGTTTTTCGCCATCTTGGAATTGAACGAAAATAAACTTTTCATCTTCGGATGATTCTGGTTCACCGATCGCATCTCCCCCATCGGTGTAAACCGATTCAACTATCTCTAATACAGCTTTTTGCGCTTCATTCATTATCGTCTTCATCCTCCGATTCTATAGGAAAATTTTCGGGAGAATAAAGCAAAGCAAAACTTTCAAAATAGGGGCCTATCGCCTCCTCATAATCCGAATGCGTTCGCAGTTTAGAAAATTTACCCCGATCAAAATCTGCCTTGATAGTGCTGACGATTCCGGCCAAAGGTTCGGGATAAACAGGACTAGCGCCTTCATGACTCGAAGCCATTCGCGAAAAAACATCGCCGTCTCCTGCCACCAGTCCCCTAAACAAATTTTTGACAAAACTTTCTAAACGTGGATCCATAAATTTCCTCACTTCGACAAGGCTCAGTGACCTCTAATTTTCCTCCATTTCCATAATAGCAATTCCTTTTTCTCTGGTTACTTTCTTCACTTTAAACCCAGTAAAAGCAGGAGAGATTTTTGGCCAAACCCCTTGACTGAAAACGGAACTTGACATATACTTATATATACAGTGGGAATCCGTGCCTGCCTGCGAACCCTTCATTTTTGGGCAAATAACCCTAAAAAACACTCTCAAAAAAATCTTGAGCGCGATTAATCTGCTGGTATGGGTGGCTAACCCCAGAGAATTACTCCTGAATAACAGCTATGAAGATTTTGACGATTTTACAGGGATTAATCGACAAAAATCCCTTAACTGAGGCGGATCTAGAAGAATTACTAGCGATCGGGCGGAACTATTAACGATTCTCTGGCCGCGAGTCTGGCAAAAATGTCAGGAGTTAGGGATAAATCAGCCAAATCAGATTTTGATCAGCTGTTGGCGCTTCTGGATTCCCTGGGCGCTACAGCTACGCAACCACGCAAAACCGTTGATTCAAGGCATTTTGGCCCCCCAAGGCACGGGGAAGACCACTTTAACATCCATAATGTCGATTATTTTAGCCTATTTTGATTTAAAAGTAAATAATCTCTCTTTAGATGATATTTATAAGACCTATAATGAGCGAATAAAATTGCGTCAAAAGGATAAAAGATTGCGCTGGCGTGGTCCACCGGGTACTCATGATATAGAATTAGGAATTAAAGTTTTAGAACAGGTTTGTCAGCAAGAAAGTCCGATTTTAATCCCGCGTTTTGACAAGTCCCTGCATCGAGGACAAGGAGATAGAATTGCACCGGAACAAGTGGAACGAGTTGATATTCTTTTTTTCGAGGGTTGGTTTGTGGGCATGAATCCAATAGAGGAAACAGTCTTTGATCATGCCCCCGATCCGATTAATAGCGAAGAAGACCGACAATTCGCTAGGGATAATAATCAAAGATTGCGGGAATATCTACCCCTCTGGTCAAAAATCGATCGCTTACTGATTCTTTATCCCCTTGACTACCGTTACAGTTTACAATGGCGACAGGCAGCCGAAGCAAAAGGAGGTATGAACGCATCAGAAATCGAGGAATTTGTCAAGTATTTTTGGAAAAGTTTACATCCGCAATTATTTCTCCCACCCCTGCTCAAACAAGCGCATCTAGTGGTAGAAATTAATCGGGATCATAGTCTGGGAAAAATCAGTAATCAGTGAAAAGAAAGCTCCGAACTTGTCACTTAACACTATTGACTGAAAACTCACATCTGATAACTGATAACTGATAACTGATAACTGATAACTGATAAAGCTTATGATTGAAGTCGAACATCTGAGTAAAATTTATGGTTCTACCGCGGCAATCAGTGACGTGGATTTTACCGTAGAAAAAGGAGAAATACTCGGTTTTTTGGGACCAAATGGAGCTGGAAAAACCACGACTATGAGGATTTTATCTGGTTATATTTCTGCCACAACAGGAACAGCAAGGATAGCAGGATACGATGTACATCAACAATCCTTAGAAGTGCGTCGTCGCATTGGTTATCTTCCCGAAAATCCCCCCTTGTATCCAGAGATGACCGTAGAAAGTTTTCTGGATTTTGTCGCACGGATTAAAGGCATCTCATCGGGGGATAGAAAAGCGCGGGTAGATTTAGTTTTAAGCAAATGTCAGTTACTAGAAAAAAGAAAAATTATTATCCGCAAGTTATCCAAGGGTTATAAACAGCGTGTGGGAATTGCCCAAGCGATCATACACGATCCACCAGTAATTATTTTAGATGAACCGACAGTAGGATTGGATCCGAAACAGATTATCGAGGTGAGAAATCTGATTAAAAGTTTAGCGGGAGAACATACAATTATTCTCTCCACTCATATTTTACCAGAAGTGAGTATTACCTGCGATCGAGCGACAATTATTAATCGGGGTCGCATCGTGGCCAATAATATTACTACCGCTACCCCTGCCAGTTCCAGTTATGAAATTGAGATTGAGGGTGATAGGGATTCCCTGCTAGAAATCCTTCAACAACTGCCGCAAGTCGAGCAAGCGGCAAAAGTCGGCGATAACCTGCTCAAAATTGTTGGTCAAGTGGGAACAAACTTAGGGGCAGAACTTGCTAGAATAGTTGTCAACAATGGTTATAACTTATTAGAAATGCGTCGCACCCGTAAAACCCTAGAAGATATCTTTCTGGAAGTAATCGGCAGTGGGGAAAATAACCACCAGGAGGAGAGGCATGATCAATAATATCTGGGCGATTTTTCGCAAGGAATTTCAAAGCTATTTTACGGCTGCCAATGCCTATATCATTATGGGGATATTTTGGTTAGTAGCAGGATTTTTCTTTAACTCCCTTCTCTACGGCATTATTCTCGATATTAGTATCCAGGAACAATCGGGATTTCTGGTAGCCAGAGATATGGTATCTGAATTTATGACCACTTTCATCGGCATGATTTTATCCTCTTTATTGTTGGTAATTTTGCCAGCCCTGTCTATGGGATTATACGCAGAGGAAAAAAAACAGGGAACCCTAGAACTTTTAGCCACTTCCCCCCTGACTAATTGGAGTATAGCGATCGGTAAATTATTGGGAGTGCTGGCCTTTTTTACTGTGATGATTACCCCCCTGTGGATTTACGAAATAGTGTTTTTTAGTACCGCAGTTCCCCCGGTGAATATAGCCAGTATTTTACTAGCTCATCTAGGATTAATTTTACTAGCAGCGGCCATCCTAGCCCTTGGGATGTTTATCTCATCCCTCACCAATAGTTCTATCCTTGCTTACATCATCACCTTTATCACCATCTTATTTATCTGGATACTGGATGTAATTGCTAACAATGCCGAAACCTTCTTTCGAGATCGCATCGGAGGAGAAGTGGGAGAACAGATCGGATTTTTCCTGAAAGAATTGCTCTCCCATCTATCTTGGTATCAACCCTTTAACAATTTCGTGCGGGGAATTTTTGACAGTAGTAGTTTAGTCATCTTCCTCAGTTATATTCTGCTGGGAATCTTCCTAACTACTCAAGCGATCGAAGCAGACCGTTATCAAAGAAACTAACTATGAGATACTGGCAAAAATACAGTAAATTTCTCTATATACCCGCCCTCTTTCTGGGTAGTGCCGGCTTAACAGTAGGGTTAATCTCCGGTCAATGGTCATCCCTCTCTCTGGGGTTATTAATTGCTGGGGCTATTTTGTTTCTAGGGTGGCTGTTGTTATTAGTAACCACTGCCAAAGACTTTTGGCAAAAAAGAAGTACCCGCACCGGCACTCAAACCCTCATTACTACTATTATTGTCCTCAGCGTTATCGGTTTAATTAACTTTCTCGCCCTCCGTTATCCCTATCGAGTTGATTTAACCGAAAACCAAATCTTTAGTTTATCCCCCCAAACCGAAAGACTATTAACCAATCTGTCAAAACCCGTCAAAGTCTGGATTTTTTCAACCCGGGGAATCAGTGCCAACGAACAGGAACTTTTAGCCAATTATCAACGCAAAAATCCCCAATTTCAGTACGAGATAGTTAACCCGGAGAAAAAACCCAATATTGTCCAAGAATTTAAAAAACTAGCTGATGATAATCTGTCCAGAGTCTATCTACAGTATGGTGAAAAAAAACAACCCCTGAAAACTATTAGTGAACAGGAAAGTCTCACCGAAGCGAAACTGAGTAACGCTATCGAAACCGCTAAAACTAATCGCACTTTAACCGCTTACTTTCTGCAAGGTCATGGAGAAAATGCCATCAAAGAACCTCAAGGAGGTTTAGGACAAGCAGTCAATAGTTTAGAAGCAAAAGGTTATCAAGTAGAACCACTTAATCTAGTGGAACGTTCCACCATTCCCAATAATGCCGATGTCATTATTATTGCCAGTCCCAAAAGAAAAATATTTCCCCAAGAAGTCACCGCTTTAAAAAACTATCTCAATCAAGGGGGCAAAATTTTATTACTGATTGACCCCCAAACCGAAACCGGATTAGAACCCTTATTAACCCCTTGGGGTGTGAAACTAGATAATCGGATTATTATTGATGCTTCCGGTGCTGGGGAAATTATCGGTTTAGGTCCGGCTAGTCCCATTATTACCAATTACGGTAATCATCCCATTACTCGCGATTTTGCTAACGGTATTTCTATCTTTCCCTTTGCTCGTCCCATCGCTACCGTTCCCGTCGAAGGAATTGAAGCCGTATCTTTAATGATTACTAATGATAAAATGTGGGCTGAGAGTGATTTAAATGATCAGAATCTCCAGTTTAACCCTGAAAAAGATTTAGCTGGCCCTTTTGATCTAGGAGTTGCTCTGACGGGAAAAAAAGGTAAATTAATTGTGATTGGTAATGCCAGCTTTGCCAGCGATGGACTATTTGAACAACAGTTAAACGGAGATATATTTTTAAATTCTGTGCAGTGGTTAGCCAGTGGTGAAACAGCCACCTTATCTATCCGGGCCAAGGAACCAGAAAATAGAAGAATTAATTTAAATCCCCTGCAAGCTAACGCTATTTTTTGGATAGGGATGGTAGTGATGCCTTTAGTGGGATTTACCCTAGCCGGATTGACTTGGTGGCAACGTCGTTAATCGAGTTAGAATCTAGAAAGATCATCTCTCTTATTCCCCCTAACTGCCATGACCACAACCCAAACTATCCCCCAATTGTTGACTTTTGATGACTATATCAATCAATATCCCGATGATGGACAACAATACCAATTAATCGCAGGAAAATTATTGGCTATGATGCGACCGATCGGAAAACACGAAGAAATTGGCGGATTTGTTTCTGGAACCCTATTCTTAGAGATAAATCGGCAGCAATTGCCCTATTTTATCCCCAATACTGCCGCAGTAAAACCCCTTCGCCCCCATACAGGTTATCTACCCGATATTATTGTCTTAGACAGAGAAAATCTAGTTAATGATCCCTATTGGGAAACCGCTTCCTCAATTTCTCTGGCAACATCAGCTAAATTAATTATTGAAATTGTCAGTTCCAATTGGCGAGATGATTATCTGAAAAAATTCGACGACTACGAACAATTAGGAATTGCTGAATATTGGATTATCGATTATTTAGCCAAAGGTTCGGCCCGATATATCGGCAGCCCCAAAGAACCCACCATTTCTATCTATCAATTAATCGATGGAGAATATCAAGGTAATTTATTTAAACAGGATCAACGTCTTATTTCAGGGGTTTTTCCAGAGTTAAACCTCACTGCTAATCAAATTTTTCGTGCTAGAGCTTAAAGAAAAACCCGTATTTTTAGATTAGACTTATGGCAAAAATCAAAAACTTACCTGAGAGTCAGGAGTCAGAAGCTTATAATAGAAAATAACTCAAGATCGGAGAAATCAATCTAATGTTTGCCACAACAGAAGATAAACAAGCCCTTTCCCTCGAAGTATTTCTTGCCCTTCCAGAAACTAAGCCTGCTAGGGAATATTATCATGGAATTGTCACTCAAAAACCTATGCCCAAAGGAAAACACAGCATCTTACAATTTGAGTTAGCCTCTGCCATTAATCAACAGGCTAAACCTCAAAAATTAGCTTATGCTCTACCTGAATTGCGTTGTACTTTTGCAGAACGTTCAATTGTGCCAGATATTGCGGTGATTCGTTGGGAGAATTTGCCAAGAGATATAGATGGAGAAATGGCCGATCAATTTTTACGTTATCCCGATTGGATTATTGAAATTATGTCTCCTGAACAATCTGTTACCTTAGGGATGGAAAAGATTATTTTCTGTTTACAACAAGGAACAGAATTAGGTTGGTTGATTGATCCTTCAGCAAAGTCAGTCACCGTTTTTCAAACAGGATTACCGAAAGTACATATTGCAACTGAAGGAAATAATGAGCCTTTAGCAGTGATTAAAGGATTAGAACGTTGGTCAATATCAGCAGTGGATATTTTTGCTTGGCTAAAGGTTTAATTTGTTCTGTCAGCATCGTTTGGTTTATCAGTTTATTCCAGAAGAGTAAAGTTATCAAAGTTATAGGGATGTGGACTCATTATGAATAACCCCTCTTATTTATTTTATACTGGTAGCATTAATGATTGATTTGGATTGTAAAAATTAGGAACATGAAAAGCCTATGGTATAAGACTTTTGCCTTCCGCAAAGCGGTATAAATACCCTCAAGATAACATAAGAATATGATATAAAGCCCCTACTCAATTGACTGAATGAAGGGGCATTTATGGTATTTTAGATGCAATTTAGCTGACTTTTGTGGTTTCTTTTTCGGTGGATTGGGAAAGTTCTAGTTAGCAACTGATAATAAAGCTTCTTCTATTGGCTTTGGTAACTCAATAGCATGAAACCGATTCACAGAAAAAGCGTAATCTTCACCACTTTCATCAATAACCCGAATTAGACTGTTTATTTCTGCTGTCTCATCAGGGATAACGCGGTATATTTTGCCAACTTCTAGTGAAGCTTCGTAGCCTTCATTATTGAGACAAACTGCGAACTTATTTGTTGGAGATGACTCTATTTTCATGGTCAATCTAGAAACGGTAACTTGAGCTTAAATTCTTTTTTGCCGATGCCATGAGCTTCGTACCAATGGACTTCAGCTAACCTTACTATACCATTGGGAAGCTGAACTTGGGCTATGCCCTTTAATTTTCTCCATTTACCTTTGCCATACTGTTTTTGCAACCGTTCCCGATTACGAATTCCCGTTCCTGTGGCAATAATCTCGATATTCGTGATATCGCTGATAATCTCAAAGTCCACGATCGATCAATCAATCTTAAAGAGTGGCCTTTCATTATAGCATCTATTGCCAAAAAAGAGATATAAAAAAACAAACCCCCCTCAAGATTGATTGAAGGGGCATTTATGGTATTTTAGAAGCAATTTAGCCAACTTTTGTGGTTTCTTTTTCAGTGGATTGGGAGGATTTTAGTTTGCGCTTCAGGGTTGCACCTGCGCCTAGAGTACCGAGGGCAAAATTTTACTACAGCACTTGCCGCTCGACTTTTTAACTGAATTTCAAAGTCAGCTAGATTAACGAGCAGGCTGAAGAGTCAGCCTTCTACTATTCCCTTGAAACCGATGGGTAGTTGTTCTTTCGCATATAACAATTGGGAAATTGCTCGGTGTACGCATAATGACAATCGCCATATCTAAATTCCAGTTGTCGGCTGTTTGAGGAAAACTCTCTTGCGAAACATGCTCAATCTCGCAAAATTCAACCTGATTGGCTGAAGTCAACGCAGGAAGGTCGATTCTGTAACGATTTAATGAATTGTTGGGTAGATTTCTCCTTGACGTGATGTTGTCAAATCTTTGTAGAGGACTGCCTTGAAGTTTAATATAAAAATTGGCATAGCTTCCCCCCCTCAGATCATCTCCGCCAGTAAACAAAATGATATCCAAGGGGGCACTCAAAGCTACAGAAGGGAAAGCACAAATACTACTCAGGGTCAGTAATCCAACGGCAACTCTCCTCAAAGCTGTTCGGTATTTAAATTTGCTTTGGACACTCATGTTACACACTCCGTCAATGGTGATTTGAGTCTAATATAAACATACCCTTCCCCCCCCCGAATTGTATCTTATATTACAATTTTATAAATATTTATATTTTTTTTGGCTCTTCGTTACCCTTTATGCTAAATCAACAGACAAGATGCCAAGACAACATACTTCTAACCCAAAAATTCCGAAAGTTTCTA
>MTBT01000332.1 GCA_002282935.1 Microcystis sp. LSC13-02
CGAATTTGAAGTCTTTTCTGAACGAAACCCCCTACTATCTGTTGTCAAGGTTCAGTTTTTAGCTTGGTTATCGCTTTTTCCATTTTAGCTTCAAGCCGTCGTAAAACGACGGGGTTTTAACCCAAATTTTCGATAAAAAAAAGACGGGGTTTTCACCCCGTCCTATTTGCTAAGAATTATGACAAATCCTTGACTTGTGATACTAATTGTGCTACCACATCTTGAGCGCTACCAAAGAGCATAAAAGTTTTGGGATTGTAGAATAATTCGTTTTCTACCCCGGCAAAACCCGATCGCATACTCCGCTTAATCACGATCGTGTGCTGTGCCTTATCCACGTCGAGAATCGGCATTCCATAAATCGGACTAGCCTTATCGTGACGGGCAGCGGGATTAACCACATCATTCGCCCCAATAATTAACGCCACATCGACGCGCTCAAACTCAGGATTAATATCATCCATATCGTAGAGTTGGGGATAGGGAACATTAGCTTCGGCCAGTAATACATTCATGTGACCGGGCATTCTTCCCGCCACGGGGTGAATAGCATATTTAACCTCAACGCCATTTTTTTCCAACTGTTCAGCCAATTCTCGCACCGCGTGTTGTGCTTGGGCCACTGCCATGCCGTAACCGGGTACAATCACCACAGAACGCGCATAACCGAGCATCATTGCCCCTTCTTCTGAATCGATGGCATGAACCGATTTATCAAGGCTAGAAGTGGCGCTCGCTTTGCCCCCGGCACTAGCACCTGTACCAAATGCCCCAAATAGTACACTAGCCAGCGATCGATTCATGGCTTTACACATGATCTGAGTCAGGATAATCCCCGACGCACCCACCAAAGCACCGGCGATGATCAGCATACTATTCATCAGGATAAAACCGACTACACTAGCGGCAATCCCCGAAAAAGAGTTTAAGAGGGAGATAACCACGGGCATATCGCCGCCGCCGATGGGAAGCACGAATAAAGCCCCAAAAATTAGGGAAAGTACCACCAAGGTCAGGAAAACATCGATCGAGGTGGGATCAAAAAAGAGATAGACACTACCCCCTAAAAAGGTGAGTAGCAAGAGAATGTTAAAGGGTTGTTGGAAAGGAAAAGTTACGGGCGCACCAGTGATTAATTCCTGTAATTTGGCAAAAGCGAGGACACTACCGGTAAAAGTGACACCACCGATCAATACACCCAAAATAGCGATCAGTATCGAGTCAAAGGCAATATTTTCACCACTTTGCAGTAAACGCCAGTATTCGCCAATGGCAATTAAAGCACTAGCCGCGCCGCCTAAACCGTTAAAAATCCCCACCATTTGGGGCATAGCTGTCATCGGGACTTTTTGCGCCGAAACTAAGCCGATAATCGAGCCAATCACCAGCGCCACGGCGATTAAACCATAGCTGAGGATTTCTTGATTGATTAAGGTGGCAATAATGGCGATTAGCATCCCGATTGCGGCCAGAAAATTGCCTTGACGGGCGGTAGCGGGGGAAGATAATTGTTTAAGACCGATGATAAATAAGATGGCGGCGAGTAGATAGGATAACTCGATCCCTGTGGTAAGGGCATTATTCATGATTTAGCCTCTTTTTTCTTGAACATTTGCAGCATTCGATCGGTAACGACAAAACCACCGACCACGTTAACCATCGCCAAAATAACGGCAATTAGCCCTAAAATTACGGTTAATTCGTGCCAATCCGTGCCTCCGGCGATGAGGAGCGCACCGACAACGGCGATACCGGAAATTGCATTCGCTCCCGACATCAGGGGTGTATGGAGAGTGGGAGGAACTTTATTGATCACCTCGAAACCGACAAAGGAAGCGAGGACAAATACCACTAAAGCGGTTAAAAGTTGGGCAGTCATTGGTTAAGTAAAAAGGGGATGGGGGATAGGGGATAGGGGATGGGGGATGGGGGATAGGGGATAGGGAGAAAAAGCTGATAGCTAAAAAGCCGATAACTGTTCACTGAGGGCGGATTTAATGCGTTGGTTGCGGATTTCGCCGGCGTGGGTGACACAGGCGCTATCAATGATGTCATCGGCAAAATCGAGGTTTAAACTGCCGTCTTTGCTGACTAGAAGTTGTAGCAGCATTTGCAGGTTTTTGGCGTACATCTGGCTGGCATTGGTGGCCACTGTGGCAGGAAGATTAACGGCTCCGACGATTTTGACCCCATTAACGATGATTTCTCGTCCCGGTTGGGTGTAGGCGCAATTTCCGCCCTGTTCCGCCGCTAAATCAACGATTACCGACCCCGGTTTCATGGTGGCGATCATTTCTTTGGTGACTAGCAGCGGGGCCTGTTTCCCCGGTACTTGGGCGGTGGTAATCACCACATCGGCTCGCTTAATTGGTTCCGTTAGGGCTTGACAAATGCGCTCCTGTGTGCTAAGAGAAACCTCTTTGGCGTAACCGTTATCGGCGACGGTATCTTCTTCTAGGGGCATTTCAATAAATTTCGCCCCGACACTCTGCACTTCTTCTTTGACTTGGGGACGAATATCAAAAGCCTCCACCACTGCCCCCAAACGGCGGGCGGTAGCGCAAGCTTGCAATCCAGCAACTCCTGCCCCCAATACCAGCACTTTGGCCGGGGCGATCGTACCGGCGGCGGTAGTCATCATCGGGAACATTTTCGGCAGCTGCACGGCGGCGAGGAGTACCGCTTTGTAACCGGCGAGGTTAGCCTGAGAGGAGAGGGCATCCATGCTCTGGGCGCGACTACTGCGGGGAATTAATTCCATGCTCAAAGCTGTAATCCCGCGCTCGGCTAATTTGGCAATGCGCCGGGGCTGACGCAGGGGATCGAGAAAGCCGATGAGGATACCACCATTTTTCAGGCGATCGATCTCGCTATCGCTAGGAGGGACGACTTTGAGAATAATATCGGCAGTTTCATAGATATATTCGCTGTTTTCGCTCAGGGCGGCTCCCACGGCACTATAGGCACTATCGGCAAAGTTAGCGCTAATTCCTGCCCCATTTTGGACAATTACCTCAAATCCCGCCTTGACTAAACGGGCGACGGTATCCGGCACTAGCGCCACCCGCGCCTCGCCTTGGTCACTTTCTTTGATTATGCCGATTTTCATGGCTGGGTTTCTCCTTAATAAGTCCTTCTCTTGTCCTATGCTGTTAGGGTAAGGGTTTCGTTAAATGCGATCGATCCCTTGGGATAATTTCGAGTCAAAATTGCTTTTCACTTCCATCCTAGCTATCCTCACCTTTCTGGCTCTTTTTCGGGCTGAATCTTAGGATTATCTTCAGAATTAAAGGGTTTTGAGTGGCATTGTTTGGGAATTTTTTTTACAATGATGAGGTACGAAGTTTTCGTTCTGGGGAACCCCGAAACGGTTAACATTAGACAGTCTTCGGTCTTAGATACCAGATTAAGTTATACTTCATCTTGATGAGAAGGGCTGTAATACGTCTCGACAATCTCAAAGTTTTACAGTTCTTTTAACTTCGATCGCAATTCCGCTAATTCTGCATCTACTGCTGAATCCCTGACGGTAGGTGGATAGGCAGTTTTACCCAGTAACATTTGTGCTTTTAGCAGTGCTAATTCATCATCCACATCGCTACTCGCTTCTAGCGTGAATTGATGTTCGATGCCGATGTCAACCAATTCACCGTCAGCTTGACTACTGGATTCTAACTGGATAAATTTTGCTTCCATGCGCTCAAAAGCTGAAGGGTAAATAGTATCTATACTGCCGATACTTTTTTCGTTAATCTTTCTTTCTAAAATTGGCAATTTTTCTTTCAGTTTATCAACTTGGATATTCAGTTTTTCCAGTTGATTTTTAATAATATTTGCGGTATTAATGTGATGTTTTTTCTTTATATTAGCTTCTTGTGCCAGAGACTTATCACCTTTATCTAGAGCGAGTTTAACTATTTCTTGCCATTTTAAAACCTCAGCTTGTGCCTGGTTGTACTGTTGTTCGGCTCTTTTTTGTAAGGCAATTACTTCGATAATTGAGGAACGTAAATTAGATAAATCATCCCGCATAATAGTGATGGTTAATTATGACTAGCAATTAATATTCCCTATCTCAACAACAAAATTAATAAATAGAGACGTACCATAGATAGTACGTCTCGATGCGCTCAAAGTTTTACAGTTCTTTTAACTTCGATCGCAATTCCTCTAATTCCGCATCCACTGCCGAATCCCTGACGGTGGTTGCTTGGGGTAAAGTGGGTTGACTAGAAGCTGTACCGGGTAATGCTCCCCCGGACATTCCTGCTTTTAGCAGTGCCAATTCATCCTCCACATCGCTACCCGATTCTAGTGCAGCGAATTGATTTTCGATGCCGATGCCACCCAATTCACCGTAAGCTTGACTACGGGCCTCTATCTGCACAACTTTTTCTTCCATGCGCTCAAAAGCGGACATGGAACTACTGGTATCGATACTGCCGAGGGTTTTTTGGAGTTCTTCGTTAGCTTTTGCGGCTCTGGAGCGAGCTACTAACATATTTTTCTTGGTTTTTGCCTCAGAAATCTTACTTTCGAGCGCAATCAAGTTTTTTCTCAGACTTTCTACCTGTACCGTTTGCTGATCCAGTTGATTTTTGAGAATGGCGGCGGTTTCCGTGAAATCTTTCTTGCGTTTAAGAGCTTCCCGGGCGAGAGTTTCATCCCCTTTAGAAAGGGCTAATTTGGCTCTTTGTTCCCATTTAACCGCTTCTGACTGGTCTTTGATGTATTTTTGTTCTGTTTGTCGTTGTTCGGCGATCGCTCTAGCGACCGCTTGACGTACCTGTACTAGATCCTCTTGCATATCACTGACAGCTTGCTCCAGCATTTTTTCTGGATCTTCAGCCTTGCTCACCATATCATTGAGGTTAGCTCGGACAACTCGGCTAAGGCGATCGAATAAACCCATGACGCTCTTGTTCCTCTCGGTGTGTACTAAATCGGTTAACTGTTCTTAAAATTTCCCATGTTGCCTAACGGCTTATTTTCCAATTTGACACTCTCCGCCCTAAAAGTGCGGAGATTCTTGGGCTGAATCCAGCCTCTACTAACTATGTTAGCTTTGGACTTACAGTTTCATATCTAGTCCGACTACACCTATAAGGCAAGCACTCTTAAAGACTACTCCCCAAGCGTAAATTTCTGTGTGTCCCACAGTATTTAATTGTTTTGCGTTCTGACAGTTTGGACTTAATTAAACACCATTGACTGTTAGAAATTTTTAGATCACGGAGTAGGAGGTTTAACCTGTTTCCTCACGTTCTCACGGTCGGAACCACCTGTGGGTATTTTAGCACAAGGCCATCCTAAAAGGACGGGGTTTTCAACCCAAATTTCTGATCAACTATAGAAGCAATCAGCAGTCAGTATTCATGAGTCAGATGTGAGTTTTCAGTTCACTGATTACTGTTTACTGTTCACTGTTCACTGAAAATACTTCCCACTTCCCACATTACCCATCCAAGTTTTCTTGTTTTAACTTGAGTAATTCGGCTTCAATTTGTTTTTGTCCCTCCAAATCTTGGAATTGTCGCTCTAAGGGGTCTTTATACTGGATTAAATCGGCTTGGGATTCGGCTTCTAAGACTTTTGCTTCTAATTTCTCGAAAATAGTCCCCATCTGACTGCTGTTCAAACTGCCCATAATTTCTTGGGCTTTTTGACTGGCACTCGCCGATCGCAATCTGGCCACATAAAGGCTTTTCTGTGCTTTCATCTCAGCATATTTGCGTTCAATTGTCAAGAGTTCTTTCTTTAACTTTTGTATAATAGCCGTTTGTTGTTGCAGGGAGGTTTGTAGGGGGGCGATCTGACTTTGATGGGTTTGCCATTGGCTGAGAGCTTGGCGGGCGAGTTCCTCGTTACCGTGATTTAGGGCTAATTGGGCGCGTTCGTGCCAAGTTTGGGCTGCTTTTTCCTGTTGTTGTCGTTGGCGCTCGGTGCGTTTCTGGGTAGCGACGGCTGCCGCCAGGGCTTGTCGCATTTGCATCAATTCCCCTTCCATCTCCAAGATCGCCTTTTCCAGTAGTTTTTCTGGATCTTGATTTTCCTGAATCAGACTATTGACTTGGGCGCGAATTGCTTGGCCCATGCGATCTAACAAACCCATTGCCGTCCTCCCGATAGGAACCCTAATAGTTTACCGAAGTGCCGCTCCTATCAATATTGACATCCTCACCGCCGTAAACGGACGGTGATTCCCAAACCTCACGATTTGGGTTTCTGCTTCTTTCCCTTGCGGGGTTCCGCACCTGCC
>MTBT01000333.1:0-5663 GCA_002282935.1 Microcystis sp. LSC13-02
CATTTTAGCATATATTTGGTAAATGCGCTAGTATTTAACGGTAAAGCCGTCGTAGAACGACGGGGTTTCAGACCCAAAATTTTCGATGAGGTTAGCTAGAGACAGTTTTTCAGACATTAGCCGATTAATTAGGCGATAATTATCGCTACAATTGCATGATCAAGCCAAAACAACGAAGCTGTAGTTTTATCGCCTAATAACGCTCGAATTAAGTGCCGCCGCCGCCCAAGAAAAAGACAATCTCTAACATCTAAACCGGAGAAAAGCACAACAAGCGACTTGACAACAAGAGCAACAATTTGCTATAATGGCCTTTTGTCAACGATTTGACCTTCGGTAATAGGAGTTCAGAGTAACCTTAGATACAGCCCTATCATGCCCACCATTCAGCAATTAATACGCGACGAAAGATCCAAAGCGAAAAGAAAAACCAAATCTCCCGCCCTCAAACAATGCCCCCAACGTCGGGGAGTTTGTACAAGAGTATATACCACCACACCGAAAAAACCCAACTCAGCCCTACGGAAAGTGGCTAGGGTACGTTTGACCTCTGGATTTGAGGTGACAGCCTATATCCCGGGCATCGGTCATAACCTGCAAGAACACTCCGTCGTCCTAATTCGGGGCGGTCGGGTTAAAGATCTGCCCGGAGTCAGATATCACATCATTCGCGGCACCCTCGATGCCACCGGGGTGAAAAACCGTCAAAAGGCGCGGTCTAAGTACGGAACCAAACGCCCCAAACCCGCCGCTAAATAAACAGGAAATTGATTAACCAAAAAAATACTCCCACCGAGTCGGTCAAAGTTAACCCAAGAGACTGAAGACTCGCAGGAGAGGGTTTGAGATGGGCTGTAATCATCCGACTGTCAAGCAAAAGTTAAAGTTAACCTAGAAAATTCAGGAATACTCCGATGTCTCGCCGTAAAAACGTCAAAAAACGTCCTATTCCCCCCGATCCCGTTTACAATAGCTGTTTAGTCAGCATGACCATCCGCCGGATCATGCGATCGGGCAAAAAATCCCTGGCCGCTAATATCGTTTACGATGCCCTGAAAACCGTCGGCGAACGTACCGGTCAAGAACCCCTAGAAGTATTTGAAAAAGCCGTTAAAAACGCCACTCCCCTAGTGGAAGTGAAAGCCCGCCGGGTCGGTGGAGCCACCTATCAAGTACCGATGGAAGTACGCACCAATCGTGGTAGTACATTAGCACTACGCTGGTTGGTTCATTATGCTCGGACTAGAGGCGGCAAAACCATGGCCGGTAAACTGGCCAACGAGATCATGGATGCGGCCAATGAAACCGGCGGCACGATCAAAAAGCGGGAAGAAACCCACCGCATGGCAGAAGCAAACAAAGCCTTCGCCCACTATCGTTACTAAACCATACTTAGGGCGGTAGACCAGACCTCTGCCGCTAAAAAAACTGTCAAGAAAAGTATAGAATTGTAAATAGTGTAAAAAATACTGGAACAAAATCCAATTTCACTGGCAAGCAAAGCAAGGAGGTTGCTGTGGCACGGACTATCCCGCTAGAGAGAGTGCGAAACATCGGAATCGCCGCTCATATAGACGCGGGCAAAACAACGACAACAGAAAGAATCCTGTTCTACACGGGAGTCGCTCATAAACTGGGCGAAGTCCACGACGGAACGGCAATTACCGACTGGATGGAACAGGAACGGGAGCGGGGAATCACCATCACCGCCGCCGCCATCAGTACCAGTTGGCAAGATCATCGCATCAACATCATTGATACCCCCGGTCACGTCGATTTCACCATTGAAGTGGAACGTTCCATGCGGGTACTCGATGGAGTAGTGGCGGTTTTCTGCTCTGTTGGTGGTGTACAACCCCAATCGGAAACCGTCTGGAGACAAGCCGATCGGTACAAAGTACCCCGGATTGCCTTTATCAACAAAATGGACAGAACGGGAGCGAACTTCTTCAAAGTTTACGAACAATTAAGAGATCGCCTCAGAACTAACGCCGTTCCCATCCAAATGCCGATCGGCGCAGAAAGCGAACTGAGCGGGATCGTTGATCTCGTCAAGATGCGCGCCTATATATATAAGGACGATCTAGGGAAAGACATAGAAGAAACCGACATTCCCGAAGACTTATTGAAAAAGGCCGAAGAATTCCGCCTGCAACTGGTGGAAGCTGTAGCGGAAGCTGATGAAGAACTCCTAGAAAAATATCTAGAAGGTGAAGAACTCACCGAAGCGGAAATCAAACGCGGTCTCAGAGAAGGGACGATTGCAGGTACAATTGTTCCCGTCCTCTGCGGTTCAGCCTTCAAAAACAAAGGGGTACAACTGCTCCTCGATGCCGTCGTCGATTATCTGCCCTCGCCCTCGGAAGTAGCTGCCGTTAAAGGGATTCTCCCCGACGGAACCGAAGAAATCCGGGAAGCGAAAGATGATGCTCCCTTCTCTGCTCTCGCCTTCAAAATCATGGCCGATCCCTTCGGTCGTTTAACCTTCCTGCGGGTTTATTCTGGGGTTTTGGCCAAAGGCAGCTACGCCTACAACTCCACCAAAGGAACCAAAGAACGGATCGCTCGCCTGATTGTCCTCAAATCCAACGAACGGATCGAAGTGGATGAACTGCGCGCCGGTGATCTAGGAGCGGCGATCGGACTGAAAAACACCATTACTGGGGATACCCTCTGTGATGAGAAAAACCCGATTATCCTAGAATCCCTCTTTATCCCCGAACCGGTTATCTCCGTGGCGGTGGAACCGAAAACCAAACAGGACATCGAGAAACTCAGCAAAGCTCTGCAAGCTCTCTCCGATGAAGATCCCACCTTCCGGGTCAAAGTTGATCCCGAAACCAATCAAACGGTAATCGCCGGGATGGGAGAACTGCACCTGGAAATCCTGGTCGATCGAATGCTCCGGGAATATAAAGTCGAAGCGACGGTGGGCGCTCCCCAAGTTGCCTATCGGGAAACTGTGCGGAAACCCGTACGGGCTGAGGGTAAATTTATCCGTCAAAGTGGCGGTAAAGGGCAGTACGGCCACGTCGTCATCGAACTCGAACCGGGTGAACCGGGGTCTGGCTTTGTTTTTGTCTCCAAAATTGTCGGTGGTGCTATCCCCAAAGAATACATCAACCCGTCAGAACAAGGGATGAAGGAAGCTTGCGAATCGGGGATCGTAGCGGGTTATCCCGTCATCGACCTGAAGGCAACCCTGGTGGATGGTTCTTTCCACGATGTGGACTCCTCCGAGATGGCCTTTAAGATTGCCGGTTCCATGGCGATCAAAGAAGCGGTGATGAAAGCTTCTCCCGTTCTCCTAGAACCGATGATGAAGGTTGAGGTGGAAGTACCCGAAGACTTCATCGGTAACGTCATCGGTGATCTTAACTCCCGTCGGGGACAAATCGAAGGTCAAGAAACCGAGACCGGCATCGCCAAAGTCTCCGCTAAAGTTCCCCTAGCGGAAATGTTTGGTTACGCCACTGATATTCGCTCCAAAACCCAAGGACGGGGCATCTTCACCATGGAATTTAGCCATTACGAAGAAGTCCCCCGCAACGTGGCCGAGACGATTATCACCAAAAGTAAAGGGAACGGCTAATCAGTGACCAGTGACCGGTGAGCAGTGAAGACAAACCGATCATTTAAAGTTGGTCGGTCAACTCTAATAACTGCTAACTTAAAACTGATCTCTGGTGACTGATTACTGTTCACCCAGCTGAAGAAGAAAAAAAAACAAAGGAACAGAAAGTAAATGGCACGCGCTAAATTTGAACGGACGAAACCCCACGTTAACATCGGTACGATCGGTCACGTTGACCACGGCAAAACTACCCTCACCGCCGCTATCACTATGACCCTAGCGGCTCTGGGTAATGCCCAAGCTAAAAAATACGATGAAATCGATGCCGCTCCTGAAGAAAAGGCTCGCGGGATCACCATCAACACCGCTCACGTTGAGTACGAAACCGCTGATCGCCACTATGCTCACGTTGACTGCCCCGGCCACGCGGACTATGTAAAAAACATGATCACCGGTGCGGCACAGATGGACGGTGGTATTCTCGTGGTCTCGGCCGCTGATGGCCCCATGCCCCAAACCCGGGAACATATCCTGCTGGCTCGTCAGGTGGGTGTACCTAACCTGGTCGTCTTCCTCAACAAAAAAGATATGGTGGATGATGAGGAGTTACTGGAACTCGTAGAACTGGAAGTGCGAGAACTTCTCAGCAGTTACGACTTTGCTGGCGACGATATCCCCATTATTGCTGGTTCTGCTAAAGAAGCCGTCGAGTACATGACCAAAAACCCCAAAGCCCAAAAAGGCGATAACGAGTGGGTAGATGCGATTTATGAATTAATGGACGCGGTGGATAGCTATATTCCCACTCCTGAACGGGCGATCGATAAACCCTTCCTGATGGCGGTAGAAGACGTATTCTCGATTACTGGTCGGGGGACGGTGGCTACCGGTCGGATCGAACGCGGTAAGGTAAAAGTGGGTGATAACGTGGAATTGGTCGGGATCAGAGAAACTCGCCCCACCACCGTTACTGGGATCGAAATGTTCAAGAAAAGTCTTGAAGAAGGAATGGCTGGCGATAACGCTGGTATCCTTCTACGTGGTATCCAAAAAACCGACATCGAGCGCGGCATGGTTATCGCTAAACCGGGTACAATCAAACCCCACACCCAGTTTGAAGGTGAGGTATATGTGTTAACTCAAGCAGAAGGTGGTCGTCACACTCCTTTCTTTAAAAACTATCGTCCTCAGTTCTATGTAAGGACGACCGACGTAACTGGCACTATCCAAGACTACACCTCCGACGAGGGAGAAACAGTAGAAATGGTCATGCCGGGGGACCGGATCAAAATGACCGTGGAACTGATCAACCCGATCGCTATTGAACAGGGTATGCGCTTCGCTATTCGCGAAGGTGGTCGCACCATCGGTTCTGGTGTTATCTCGAAAATTATCAAGTAGGCTAATCTACTAATTAACGGGGCAGTGAATTTAAAAGCTGCTCCGTTACTGTCTTTATCTCGTACCTTGACAATTGCAATAGGTGAAATTATGGCTACTTTACAACAACAGAAAATTCGCATTCGTTTGAAAGCTTTTGACCGGCGCTTACTCGATACTTCCTGTGAGAAGATTGTCGATACTGCCAATAGAACTAACGCCACGGCGATCGGACCGATTCCCCTACCGACCAAAAGAAAGATTTATTGTGTCCTGCGTTCCCCTCACGTTGACAAGGACTCCCGTGAACATTTTGAAACCCGCACCCATCGCCGCATTATTGATATTTACCAACCCTCTTCTAAGACAATCGATGCTTTGATGAAATTAGATTTACCCGCAGGGGTTGATATTGAGGTTAAATTGTAAAAAATGCCAAAAAGATGTTATCGCTAACATCTTTTTTTCTTAGAGACTCTTTGTCATACCAAATCCGTTTTTATACTAAATCTGGTTATTAAAGACTGATTATCTATTCCTCCTTTTGCCTTTTGCATGAGTGCCTTTTGCCTGTCTTCATAAGTAGCCTATACTCAACGGATTTAGTATCAGTTACCCAATTTTCAGGGAAAAAGTACCTGAATTTTACCCCCGATCACCCCAATGGTAGGCACTTTTTGAGGGAAAAAAAGTCTAAAAGCCTTATCCA
>MTBT01000333.1:5715-8036 GCA_002282935.1 Microcystis sp. LSC13-02
TCCCAATCCTATTTTCTTGCACTAACATCGGACTTTAACAGGTCAAAAGCTTTATTTTAAAAGGGTTTTACCATTATTCAGCAAACCCTAAATAGGATTTAGTATAAAAAGAAGTTATTAAAAGATGGCCAATACAATTGGTAGGGGTGCATCGCCAAAATTGAGATGCCACTGATTGCTAAACTTTTTGTAGGGGAAAACCTAAAGCTTCCCGTTGCTGTAAATACAATTGAGCAACCTGTCGAGCTAAATTGCGAATTCTGCCGATATAACGGGTTCTTTCAGCTACAGCAATCACACCTCTAGCATCGAGTAAATTAAAAGTATGGGAACATTTGAGAACATAATCTAGACTGGGAATCACCAGAGAGCGATCGATTAATTGTTTAGCTTCCTGTTCATATAAACTGAATAAACTAAATAATAACTCAGGATTGGAAGCCTCAAAATTGTAGGTACATTGTTCGATTTCATTTTGCAGAAAAATATCACCGTAGAGGATATTTTCATTCCATTGAATTTCATTAATTGCCTCTACATCTTGCAGATACATGGCTAATCTTTCTAAACCATAGGTAATCTCGATCGCCACGGGACGACAATCGATACCTCCACACTGTTGAAAGTAGGTAAATTGGGTGATTTCCATCCCATCTAACCACACTTCCCAACCCACACCCCAAGCACCGAGGGTGGGAGATTCCCAGTTATCTTCCACGAAGCGAATATCGTGATCTTCTGGGTTAATTCCTAACACCCGCAGGGAGTCTAAATAGATATCCTGAATATTATCGGGAGAGGGTTTAATTAGGACTTGATATTGATAGTAATGCTGAAAACGATTGGGATTTTCGCCATAACGGCCATCCGTAGGACGACGACAGGGTTCCACATAGGCAACGGCCCAAGGTTCCGGACCAATTGCCCTTAAAAAAGTGTGGGGACTCATGGTTCCCGCACCTTTTTCCGTATCATAGGGTTGAGCAACTAAACAACCGCGAGCGGCCCAAAATTCGTTTAATTTAGCAATAACAGCTTGGAAAGTTAGAGACATGGGGAAAAGTAAAAAAGCGGATTAGGGGTTGGGGAAGTGGGGTGTAGGGTGTGGGGAAGTGGGGAGCTTTTCAGTGATCAGTAAACAGTGAACTGATAACTGATCACTGTCTCCTGACGGTTAAAGTCATTGACTTACTTTTAACTGCAAGCGAAAGTTAACGGGGTTAGAAGACTGGGGGAGAATAACTAATTCATAAAATCCCTCTTCGGGTAATTGACCGGACCATTGCCGATCGCTAGACTTGTCTAAAAGAGTGACCTTGCCACTGGGAGAGTAGAAAGATAGTAAAACTTCGCCTTCTGCCTCTAAATTTAAGTCTAACCGATCACTGGAACGCAATTTTATTGCATAGGCTTTTCCTTGTCCCTGGCTGAGAATTGCCTCGATAATCTCCTCTCCCCCCGCGTCTAAACTTTCGATCGCTTGGTAGGATAGGCCAGACTGTAAAGATTGTAACTGATTCCAGGCCAAACCACTCCATAGTTGACCTAGGCCGCTATCAAAATTTGGTCTTTCTGTCAATTCGGGAAGTAGCTGAAAAAAGGCAGTATCAGTGAGTAAATTAAGGACTCTACTGCTTAATCGTAACTGATTCACTTGTTCTCGCCATTTTTCTCGCTGTTGCTCGTCGTAGCTACCTAATGCTTCTCTAGTGCCAGAATCGAGACGGTCTAAGCGATCGAGGATTTCTGCTGCTAGAATATCTCTTTGTTCCTGTTTCTGTTTTTCCTCTTTGATATCCCCATAGCGGAGGCTAAACAATTCATTGACGAGATTTTTAAAAAACTGACTATCAATTCCCAACTCTAGACGGCGCTTTCTCATCTCAGCTTTCCGTTGCCATGCCCGATCTGTGGCAGAATTAAAATTATTTTCTTCCGTGGCAAAAACGGGTTTAACGGTTTCGGGTTGATTGCTGTGCTTAACCCACTGTTTCCCGATTAACCAGCCTATTGCCGCCGATAATAACATCAAGAGGCAAAAAATAGCGATCCTACTGGAACAGCCGAGAAAAAGGGGCGATTTATTCCGAGAATTAGCGGCCATTGTCTCCTTAGACGATTTGGGGTGTGGATATTTAAAGATGAGATTAACACAATTGACATCCTCCCCGCCGTAAAACGGACGGCGATTCCCACTAGAACAAGCTTAATTGCTCGTACTTTTGATGGGTTGACGCGACCCGGGATGCTGCTTCTTTAACAGAAGTCTTACGCTTTCCGACCCGTCCATTTTTAGTCTCCGAATGTCCTCCGGCGACCTT
>MTBT01000334.1 GCA_002282935.1 Microcystis sp. LSC13-02
TGAAGACGGAAAATTTCTCTCCCCGACAAGCATTAAACAAAGCATTTCTGAGAGTCAAACCGAATCGGAGTCAGGTAGAGAAGTTTCAAACTCACCTAAGACAACTCTTGGGGAGTATCAACGAGACAGAATCGGAGGAGTTTCATAAAAACCTGCTTGCAGACTTTCTCAAACACAGCTACTACAGTCCCCAACATTTCATCAACACCAAGGGAAGGAATGATTTAGTCATCCATAATGGGAAAGAATCGCGGGATTCCGTGGGGGTAATACTGGAAGTCAAGAAACCCAGCAATAAAAGCGAGATGCTGCGGAGAGACAAACTCAACTGTAAAGCATTACAGGAATTACTCCTCTACTTCCTACGGGAAAGGATAACCGAGAAAAACCTAGAGATAAAACAGCTGATTGCAACCAATATATATGAGTGGTTTATCTTTGACGGGAATGTCTTCGAGAGACTATTCGCGCAAAATCAGGAACTTGTCAGACAGTTTAATGACTTTGAGACGGGGAGACTAACGGGAAAAACCACCGACTTCTTCTACAAACAGATAGGAGAACCTTTTCTTGACTCAATACTGAATTCCCTGACATACACCTATTTTGACTTGCGGGAATACTCCCAAACCATCGGGGAGGATGAACATCAGCTAATCAGTCTCTATAAAATCTTTTCTCCCGAACACCTCTTAAAACTACCCTTTGCGAACGATAGCAACAGTCTCGACAAGAACTTTTATAGTGAGTTGCTGCATATCATCGGGTTGACAGAGATAAAAGAGGGAGGAAAAAAACTCATCCAACGTCTGCAACCGGCAGCGCGTCAACCCGGTTCGCTGCTAGAGAACGCTATCAGTCAAGTGGAGAGTTTAGATAAAATCTCTCGTTTACCCAATCCCGAAGAATTTGGGGAGACGGAGGAGGAGAGACTATTTAATATCGGTTTGGAGTTGGGGATAACTTGGATAAATAGAATCCTTTTCCTGAAGCTATTAGAAGCGCAGATAATTAGGTATCATCGGGGGGATAAGTCCTTAGGGTTTCTCAATTTAAGCAAAATTGCCGACTATGACGACTTAAATCGCTTATTTTTCAGCGTCTTAGCAAAAAAACAGTCAGAAAGAAGCAGAGACATCCAGAATATCTATACTCAGGTTCCCTATCTCAACAGTTCTCTGTTTGAACCGACGGAATTAGAACAATCAACGATAGTTATCAGTAACCTGCGTTCGGAGAACTTAGAGATTTTTGTGGGAACAGTCTTAAAGGATAGTCAGGGGAAAAAGCGAACAGAAGAAATTAACGCTTTAGCATACCTATTCGAGTTTCTCAATGCCTACGATTTTAGCAGCGAAGGTGGGGAAGCGATACAGGAGGATAATAAGACTCTTATCAATGCGTCGGTGTTGGGATTAATCTTTGAGAAAATCAACGGATATAAGGATGGTTCCTTTTTCACCCCCGGTTTTATCACTATGTATATGTGTCGGGAAACGATTCGACGCGCAGTGATAGAGAAATTTAACCAGAGTCAGGGATGGGATTGTCAGACTATCGAGGATGTGTATAACCGCATCAAAGATAAAACGGCAGCCAATGATATTGTCAATAGTCTCAAAATTTGTGATCCTGCGGTGGGTTCGGGACATTTTCTCGTCTCTGGGTTGAATGAGATAATCGCGATTAAGAGTGAACTACAGATTTTAGTGGATAAAGAGGGTAAAACTCTCAGGGATTATCGGGTTGAGGTGGTGAATGATGAGTTAATCGTCACCGATGATGACGGGAATATATTTGAATATAATCCCCGCAACCGAGAAAGTCAGCGCGTACAGGAGACTTTATTTCAGGAAAAACAGCGTCTGATTGAAGGGTGTCTCTTTGGAGTGGATATAAATCCCAACTCGGTGAAAATCTGTCGGTTGCGTTTATGGATTGAGTTGCTCAAGAATGCTTACTACAAAGCAGATAATGAGTTAGAGACGCTACCGAATATCGATATTAATATCAAGGTGGGTAATTCTCTGATTAGTCGGTTTGGGTTATCCAATGATTTACAAGTCTTTTCCCGCAAAAGTCGTTTAAGTATCGAGAGTTATAAGGATGCGGTGAGAGTCTATCGCAACGCGGAAGATAAGTCGCAAAAGCGCGAGATGGAGAGATTGATAAGTGAGATTAAGAGTAGTTTCCGTCAGACTTTACAGGGAGATAATCCCCAGAAAAAGCGCTTGCGCGGTTTGGAAGCGTATTTATATAGTCTAGAGAATCAAATTTTGTTATTTGAGGAGTCAGCTAAGGAAAAGAAAGCGCGGGAAAAGGAGATTAGTCAGTTAAGGAATGAGATTGATAAGTTACGTCTGGAAATCGAGGAGATTGAGAGTGGTAAGATTTATCATCATGGTTTTGAATGGCGCTTTGAGTTCCCCGAAGTTCTAGATGATAAGGGGAATTTTCTCGGTTTTGATGTGGTAATTGGTAATCCTCCTTATGGTGTTAAATTCAAGGAAATGGAAAAGAGTTTTTATAAAACAAAATATCCTATTTCAAGTCAAGGAAAAATTGATTCTTTTAAATTATTTTATGAAAGAGCTTATCAACTTTTAAAATCTGAATATTATCAATGCTATATTGCTCCTAATACATTTCTTTATAACACTCAATCTGAATCTCTAAGAAGTTTTCTTATTCAAAATACACATATTATTAAAGCTATTGAGTTGAGAAAGAACATTTTTGAAGATGCTCCTGATGTAGTCACTGTAATAAATATTTCCCAATATATTAAACCTAAAAAAGACTCAACTACTTCTGCGATGGTTGCCTGTCCAGATTATAAATATAATAATCTATATGATGATGAATGGGAAATTATTCAAGAAATACCATACTCAATTTTTATAAATGATAGAGAGAAGAAAATTAATCTCAGAAGAAAACTTATATTAGATGAAGTTATAAACAAGATGAACAAATTTAGAAAATTAGGCGAGCTTTTTCAACTGAAACAAGGGACAAAACCTTATGGAGATAAGCAAAATAAAAATCCCGACCTATTATCTAATAATCAAATAGATCAAAGCTGGGAACCAGCAATTAATGGAAGAAATATTGCTCCCTATAGTATAGTATTTGAAAACTTATATGTTAAGAGAAGCAAAGAATTACATAGTTGTTTGCCAAAACAAATAGTAGATAGTGAAAAAATTTATTTTCAGAGAATGCGAAAAATATCATTATTTCCTAGAATAGTTGCTTGTTATGATAGGGATGGAATTCATGGATTATATACTTGTTCCGTTATTTATAAGAACAATTTAAATACGGTAAATTTAGATTTAAAGTATTTATTGGGAATTTTAAATTCTCATTTAATAAATATTTGGTATAAAAATTTTGATACTGATCTAGAAATAAAGCTTGTCTCGGTAAAAAGTATTCCAGTAAGAGAAATTAGTCAAGAACAACAGCAACCTATAATTTCACTTGTAGATCAAATTCTCACGTCTAAAAAATCTAATCCCAAAGCGGACACAAGCGAATTAGAAAAAGAGATTGATAACTTAGTTTACAAACTTTATCAACTAAGATATAATGAAGTAAAAATAATTGATCCAGAATTTACAATAACAGAGGAAGAATATGAAGGAATTAAAATAGAGTAAAAGGGGAAATAAAATGAAAACAAGAATAAAAAACTCTGTATCTAGTGTGGTTTTTATTTATTCAGGGAAGGGGAATCTGCATCACAGATATATTCGCCAAGAATATCACCAATACAAATATAATGATCAACCCAAAATATCCATTTATCTGTGGTTATGCTGTTGCAGTTTATGGACATCCATGCTATAATAAAGATATTGATGTTTGGATTGAAATAAGCCTGTGATATAAAAAAAGGCAGCAAAAAATACAATAGGAGCCAACCCATGTCAGAGCGAGAACAACTAATTAAAGAACTCGATCAATCCCCAGATTTTTTAGTTCACGAAGTTTTAAACTTCCTGTTATTCATCAAAGCTCGCACTGCTGAAATTTCCCAACAAGAATCTCTTGAAAAAACTCAAGAATCGAATATTCCAGATTTTTTAAGCTTCATCGATCAAATAAATTCTGAAACACCAAAAACTAAAAAACTACGTCCATTTGGTTTGTGTGCGGGAGAATTTGTTGTTCCCGAAGACTTTGATGCACCACTCCAGGAAGAAATTTTAAATGCCTTTGAAGGAAAATGAAAATTTTACTAGACACACATATTTTTTTATGGTTTATCAGTGGAGATCAACGACTTCCCACAGATATGCAAGCAATGATTCAAGACCTAGATAACGAAATTTATCTAAGTGTTGTGTCAACTTGGGAAGCAATTGTTAAATATCAGTTAGGTAAATTACCATTACCAGAATCACCTGCAACCTATTTCCCGAGACACTGTGATCGGCATCAAATTCTGAATCTTGACCTCGATCAAGCTAGTGTAAGTCAACTAGCTAATCTTCCATCTTTACATCGTGATCCTTTTGACAGAATGCTGATTTGTCAAGCCTTACAAAACGATATGGCGATCGCAACAGTAGATGGAGCCGTTAAAGCTTATCCAATCAATTTACTTGAACCATGATCAACTTATAAAAAAAGCGATTGATCACTTAGTTTATAAACTTTATCAACTCACCTATATCCAGAATATAAAGCCATTAAAATAGAGTAGTGTATTAGGGAAAACAAAATGAAAACAATAGCAGGATTAGATCGCATTACCTTTGACCCTAAAATTATGGCAGGTCAAGCTTGTATTCGTGGAATGCGGATACCCGTATCAGTGATCATTAACCTCATCGCCAATGGCTTATCAACAGCTGAGATAATTGAAGACTATCCCTATCTCGAACCAGAAGACATCCAACAAGCTTTAAGATATGCAGCTTGGCTAACCCAAGAGCGCGTCATCCTTTGGCAAAACACCCAAGCAGTATGAAGTTTTTAGGTGATATGGGTATCTCTCCCCGCACAATTGCACTTTTGAGAGAACAAGGCTATGACGCAATCCACCTGATTGAAGAAAACCTAGAAAAGATGACAGACCAAAATATTTTAGACAAAGCTCGTCAAGAAGAAAGAATATTACTTACAGTAGATTTAGACTTTGCTCAACTATTAGCAATTAGTGGCGACAGCTTACCCAGTGTTATTTTATTTCGTCTAGGGAATGTAAGCCGAGAAGTTGTGAACCGTCGCTTGTTAGCCATCTTAAATGACTATGCCACAGAACTTACTAATGGTCTAATCATCTCTGTAACTGATGTTTCAATTCGACTTAGGCACTTACCCATTCAACCATGAAAATTTTACTAAAAACACATATTTTTTATGGTTTATCAGTGGAGATAAACGACAATGACAGAGGAAGAATATGAAGCAATTAAAATAGAGTAGTAGGGAAAACAAAATGAAAACAAGAATAAAAAACTCTTGATATGGTGTAGTTTTTATTATGGTTAGTTCCCTGACATAAGCTAAATGAAATTAAACAACAAATTGATTAACATCTCAATCAAAAAAAATGAAAGCAGTTAAAGCAATGGCAACCATTAACGAACAAGGACAAATCACCCTAGATAGTCCGCTAATGAATAACAAAAATAGTCGAGTAGAAATTATCATCCTCATCCCAGAATTAGCAATTGAGAAAACATTAAATGTATGTGGTGGTGATGCTTGTATCCGTAATACCAGAATCCCGGTTTGGCTATTAGTCAGCTACCAACAACAAGGACTGAGCGACGCAAAAATATTAGAAGCATATCCCACCCTAAACGCGGTTGATCTGGCAAATGCTTGGAGATATGCCGAAAATCATCCCCAAGAAATTGCCAAAGCAATCCTGGAAAACGAGGCTGATTAGACAATGGTAAAACTCTATGCAGATGAGCCATTTCCCTTACCTGTTATCAGAATTTTGTTGTATTCGTGGAATGCGAATCCGCGTCACAGACATATTAGAAATGCTGGCTGAAAACGTCAGCATCACTGAAATTTTAGAAGACTTTCCCGATTTAGAACTAGCCGACATTCAAGCTTGTCTAATCTTTGCCGCACGTCGTACAGACTTTCCCAGACTAAAGAATCTCAACCAAAATGCTTGACAAAAGCCAAGACTTGACTTATACTTTTTATATAATGGGAATCCGTGCCTAAATATATATAGGGGTTTTCAGAGAAATTAACGAGCGTTTGCGGCAAGGATTAAAGCTGGTTTGGTTAGGCTAACTTTATCAGGCCCTTTGAGGAGAGAAAAGTTATGGCTGAGTCGAAAAGCTGGGATTTTCAGAGATTTTGGCAAACTCTAGACTATTTTGATAGTATTCCCCTGTGGAGTTGTCTGCAAAAGCGGCTCGGTTTCGGGGAAGATAAAAAAAATCAGCTAACAAATGAGCAAGGGATGAAGACTATATTAGTCATTGGTGGGGAAAATGCGATCGGTAGAAAAGTAATCTCTCAACTACAGCAGCAAAACTATCAAATGCGCGCTTTAGTCGATAATATTGATGATGCACGTCAATTATTCGGCGAAAATGTCGATTTATTTGCTCTGCAAACCCCGCAATTATTCACAGGGATTGAGAGAATTATCTACTGTCAAGGGGAGAATAACCGCCATAGTTTAGCTAATTTACTCGATTTACTGAAAAATGCCGGGATAACCGCCGAAAAAACCCTCTTTGACTTTAGCAATCCCAGCAGTGATATAAAAGAAATCTGGGGTGCGGTGGATGATGTGGTAATGGGAGGAGTGAGTGAGAGTCAGATAACCCTGACTAGAGGACGAGCGCTCTTTTCCGGTATCGTTAGAACTGAAAATAACGGCGGTTTTGCCTCAGTTCGTACCAGAAACCTGAATCCTCCCCTAAATTTATCTAACTACGAGGGAATAGAATTACAGGTAGAAGGGGACGGAAAACGCTATAAATTAATTCTGCGCTGTGAAGGACGTTGGGATGGCATCGGTTACTGTTATTCTTTTGATACACTTGATCGCACCTGGCAAAGTATTTCTATTCCTTTTGGCGATTTAATCCCGGTAGTGCGCGCTAAAACCCTCCGGGATGCAGCACCGTTTGATAGTAGCAACGTCTATGCTTTGCAGTTAATGCAGAGTAAATTCGAGTACGATGGGGCCATAAATCCCCGTTTCTCCCCGGGGTTATTTGCTTTAGAAATTGTCACAATTAAAGCCTACGGTGGCAAAAACCGCTTAATTATCGTTAAAGAAGGAGAAATCGCCGAAAAAAGCCTTTTAGATGCTAGTGGTTATCCCTACGAAGCGATCGATTCTGCCCAGATTTTCGCTAAACTTAATTAATTTAAATAAGCTTGGATCTCAAGTTAAACTACAGAACATCGGGTTAAGATCATGACTATCGGGAGCATAATTAAGGAGGTATGTTCATGAGTGAACAGAATCCCTACGAACAACTTGGGGTTACTGAAGAATCCTCTTTTGAAGAAATTCAAGAGGCCAAACAAAGACTGGTGCAACAGTATCAAAATGATAGCAAAATTGTCGAATTGATCGAGTCGGCCTACGATTCCGTCCTCATGGATCGACTGCGGATGCGACAGGAGGGTAGAATTAAAGTTCCCGATCGCATTCGTTTTCCCGAACGTCTGACGATTCCGGTGGAAAGTAAACCGGTTACTAGCAGCAAATCTCCTCACTGGTGGCAAAGCTTAATCGATACACCTTCTGCACGGGATATCGGCGTACCAGCAGTGATTTACGCTTGTTTAGGAGCAATAACGCTGTTAGTTCCCGATCCCAGTGGCTCCCTTTTACCGCTGCTCTTAGCTTTTGGCGTTTTCGTTAATATCTATTTTTTCAACCGCAAGGAAAACCGTTTTGGCCGCGCCTTACTATTCACTCTCGCTGGTTTAGTGCTAGGAGTCGCTCTGGGAGCGGGATTAGCCAGTTTAGCGGCCAAGGCGGATTTGAATATCTTCGGCGATCGCCCAATTTATGCGCTCGTCACTTTTCTGATCTTTTGGGTGATTAGTAGTTTTTTCCGTTAACCAATCGCTCGTAGGGAGCCTAAGATCACGTCCACTGCTTCCCCAAGGTTATTGACGATATAATCAGGCTCGTAGCTCTCTAAACGGGAACGGCTGCGAATCCCGGATAATACGCCAATAACCTTAATATTTTGGCTCTTAGCGGCGGCAATATCCGCTTCCGTATCCCCCACCATCCAAGTATCGGCAGCCGCCGGCAGTTCCTTAGCGGCCTTAGCCATAAGCAGGGTTTTGTCGCGCACGTCGTTGGTTTTGGTGTAATTATTATTTAGACAATAACGACGATTAGCGGCGAAAAAACGACCGATATCGTGGCGATTAAAGGCATGATCTAGCTCAGATACCCGCCGCATCGTCATCACGACTAAATCGATCTTTAACTCTTGGATTTTCTGGAGAGTTTCCAAAGAACCAACCACCGGGCGATCGTGGACAAGATAGGGTAAAGTATGAACAGTTTGACGACGAAGATGGGCAAATTTACGCGCTTGATCTTCATCTAATCCTGACATTTCCCCGATACGCTTCTCAGAAACCTGATCCCGTTTTAACTGCCAAAATTCCGCTTTCGATAATTCTCCGATAATTTGACCTTTATAGGCGGTTTTCTGTAAACAGTCTTGATAAACTTGGTAATATCGCTCCGATACGTCCATTATCGGCCCGTCAAAGTCGCTAATTAGTCTCAACATCGTTCTAATACTTCTCGCTTTATTAATTTTTATATACAAGTTACCCTAGAGTCTTGACAATGACAAGAGTTTTGTCAGGAAAAAAATTAGGGATGAGGGAAGTGGAAATTATGAATTATGAATTATGAATTATGAAGAGGGGAGTGGGGAGTGGGGTGTGGGGGGAAATAGGGAAATGGGGAAGTGGGGAAGTGGGGAAGTGGGGAATTTCAACTAAAAACCCCAACATCCCAACCCCTAAAACCCTAAAACCCTAAAACCCCAACCCCTCACTGATTACTGATTACTGATTACTGATTACTGATTACTGATTACTGATCACTGATCACTGATCACTGATGCTTCCCCTTCCCTAGTCTGGACGGTTAGCTTAAAATAAATGTAAGGATATGTAAACTTTCGTAACTATCTCGCCAATTGGCTAACTAATGATCCCAACAACTTCTTTATTCGCACCCGTTGACGATGATCTCCGTCTTTTGACCGATAACTTAAAAAACCTCGTCGGCGCTCGTCATCCCATTTTAGCGGCGGCAGCAGAACATTTGTTCGAGGCCGGTGGTAAACGCGTTCGACCGGCGATCGTGTTGTTAGTGTCTCGCGCTACCATGTTAGACCGGGATATCACTCCCCGTCATCGTCGATTAGCGGAAATCACGGAGATGATCCACACTGCCAGTCTCGTCCATGATGATGTGGTAGATGAGGCGGAATTGCGGCGCAGTGTTCCCACCGTTAACAGTTTATTTGACAATCGCGTGGCGGTTTTAGCGGGGGATTTTCTTTTCGCTCAATCCTCTTGGTATCTAGCAAATTTAGATAATTTAGAAGTGGTAAAATTGCTCTCAGAAGTGATTCGCGATTTTGCTGAAGGGGAAATTCAACAGGGAATTAATCGCTTTGATACCAGTATCTCCTTGGCAGCTTATCTAGAAAAAAGTTACTACAAAACTGCTTCTTTAATTGCCAACAGTGCCAAAGCGGCCGGGGTATTAAGCGAGCAATCGGCTGAAGTTAATCATCATTTATATAATTATGGTCGCGATTTAGGATTAGCTTTTCAAATCGTCGATGATATTCTCGATTTTACCTCCCCCACGGAAGTATTAGGAAAACCCTCTGGCTCCGATTTGATCAGTGGTAATATCACCGCTCCCGCTCTCTTTGCCATGGAGGAAAATCCCTATATAGAAGTGTTAATCGAACGGGAATTTAGTCAGGAAGGAGACATCGAAAAAGCTCTTGATTTTATTCACTCTAGCCAAGGTATTCCTCGCTCAAAAGAATTAGCCAATCAGTATGGTCAAAGTGCCTTAAAACACCTTGACTGTTTAGCTTCTTCTCCCTCAAAAGATGTGTTAATCGAGCTAGTAGATTACGTTTTGAGCCGAATTTATTAGGGAATAATAGTTCTCGCCGTAGCAATAGTCCAAGCATCAACTAATAATAAAAATAGGGTGAGAATAAAAAGAATTCCATACATCCAAGGCTGAGAAAGGGGGCGAATATCAGTCATATCCAAGTTGGTTTTTTCCTCGATTATTTTGACCATGCGATTAAATCCCACCACTCGCATCGGCAATAAATAGGCTTTTTCTGAGGAGCGATCAAGGAAATAATAAACTAAACCACCCTGTCCTGTACTGCGACATTTAAGTTCTTTTATATCTGTCCAATTTAACCACCAACCAGAGCGAAGAAAAGCGGGAACCCATTGGGGATAGGTAACTTGTATTCCTGTTTCTGATAAAATTACTCTTTCACTTAAAGCTCCGTATAAAGCGATTAATCCTAAGCTAATTCCTACCCAAAGAAAATTGGGACTAACGGGGGAATTAGTGACTTTTGCTAAAAAGGGTAAGGGGATGGTTAACGCCACATATAAACTTAATAAAGTTACCCGAATTATTGGTGATATCCGAAAAATTATTGTCTCGTTCATTTGATAACCTTAATCAGTAAACAGTGATCAGTAATCAGTAATCAGTAATCAGTAATCAGTGAAAAGAAGGCTCCGAACTTGCCACCTAATAAGCTGTTGACTATCTAAATTACTCGTTGAGACTGCACCAGAGTTGGGAGCAGGGAGCAGGGAGAGGAAGTTTGAGCATTTGTACTAAAATCTCCAATAGGCAGTTTAAATTCAGTACAGCTTACTTTACACTTTAATACTTAATACTGTTCACTGAAAACTCAAAACTGATAACTGATAACTGATAACTGAACTTGGAACCGCCATTATACAAAGAAATGTCATGTTTTAATAATACGCGACGGAGATTTGCACCTCGATCGCAGGTGATTGTTTGACTGTAAACTGTTATTCTAGGCATTAGGGGCGTGATTTTAAGTCGCTACAGTTATTTATTAATTAATACTAACACCTATTGACTATTTCTATGAACAATGGTAAGCGCATTTGGGTCTATGACACTACTCTCCGGGATGGGGCCCAGCGAGAAGGTATTTCCCTCTCCCTAGAAGATAAAATTAAAATCGCTAGGGAATTAGATCGGATGGGTATGCCTTTTATCGAAGGCGGTTGGCCTGGCGCAAACCCTAGAGACGGTCAATTTTTCTGGAAACTGCACGAAGAACCCCTAAAACAAGCGGAATTAGTCGCTTTTTGTTCCACGCGTCGCCCCCATATCGAGGCCCGGGAAGATCGGATGTTAACCGCCATTCTCGCCGCTAGAACCCGTTGGGTGACAATTTTCGGAAAATCTTGGGATCTGCACGTCACAGAGGGCTTAAAAACCAGTCTGGAGGAGAATTTAGCCATGATAGGAGATACGATCGAGTATCTACGCTGTGAGGGAAAACGAGTCATTTATGATGCCGAACATTGGTTTGATGGTTACAAAAATAACCCAGAATACGCCCTTTTAACCCTGAAAACCGCCAGGGCTGCCGGGGCCGAATGGTTAGTTTTCTGTGATACCAACGGTGGCACTTTACCCCAAGAAATCGCCCCTATTGTGGAGAAAGTGCGGGAGAAATTGGGCATCGATCCCGATGAGGAAAATGCGCCTCAATTAGGCATCCATGCTCATAATGACGCAGGAACCGCCGTAGCTAACTCTTTAGCGGCAGTCAACGAGGGCGTACGCATGATTCAAGGCACAATTAACGGTTATGGGGAACGCTGCGGCAATGCCAATTTATGTACTTTAATTGCCAATCTTCAGTTAAAAATGGGCTTTTCTTGCCTAGAAGAAAATCAATTAGGCCGATTGACGGGAACTAGCCGAAAAATCAGCGAAATGGTCAATTTAGCGCCGGATGATCATGCTCCCTTCGTCGGACGTTCCGCTTTTGCCCATAAAGGCGGTATTCACGTTTCTGCGGTGGCGAAAAATCCCCTTACCTACGAACATATTAACCCGGAAGCGATCGGGAATCAGCGCCGCATCGTCATTTCTGACCAATCGGGATTAAGTAATGTGTTAGCGAAAGCGCGCAGTTTTGGCATCGATTTAAATAAAGATGATCCCACCTGTCGGCAAATTTTGGAACGTTTAAAAATCTTGGAAAGTCAGGGTTATCAATTTGAGGCAGCCGAAGCTAGTTTTGAGTTATTAATGCGGGAAGCTTTGGGACAGAGAAGCCACCTTTTTGAATTAAAAGGATTCCAAGTTTATTGTGATATGCTGCGGGATAGTGGTAATGCGATCGCGACAATTAAAGTACGGGTAAAAGAGGAAGATTTATTAGAAGTGGCCGAAGGTAACGGGCCTGTGGCTGCTCTAGATCTGGCTTTAAGAAAGGCTTTAGTCAAATTCTATCCTGAAATCGCTAACTTTCACCTGACCGATTATAAAGTGAGAATCCTCGATAGTGGTTCGGGGACGGCAGCGAAAACTAGGGTTTTAATCGAGTCGAGTAACGGTCAACAAAGATGGACTACCGTGGGAGTGTCTAGTAATATTTTGGAAGCTTCCTATCAAGCAGTAGTAGAAGGAATTGAATACGGTTTATATCTGCTGCAAAACAATAAACTAGAATTATCGGGTCAATTTTGTCCTTTGGGGATAATTTAGGGAACAGTTATCGGTCGTCAGTATTCAGGAGTCAGTATTCAGGAGATTATTTTTATTTATTCTTCCCCCGCAACGCGCACGCAGTGACCCCCCACACCTCGCACCCCACTTCCTGCTACCCTTTCTGGGATTGAATGTTTCCTAGGATAATAATCTAGTGGCCAGAGAATTTTGCCAACGACGAGCCAAGGCCCGCAGATACATATTAACGGGAAACTGATAATATTCGATCATTAACCAGAGTAAACAAATAGCATGGCAAATCAAGGTTAAAATCGACCAAAATAGAGGCACCCATGACAAAGGACTCCCCTCGACTGGAGGAAAAAGATAGGCACCCGTAGCCACAATTGCTGTGGGAAAAATCACAAATCCTAAACCGATAATTAAGTAAAAACCTGCCATCTCCATGCCTTCTCTCGGTAAACCCTGCCAATACTTACCATTCCAATACCAAGTTAAGGGTAATTGACTATCGGCCATTTTTAAAACCTGTTGTTCTAAATTAGCAGTAAAAATGTGTTGACAAAAGTTACAAGCATAGGCTTCCATTAGTGTTAAAGCGGCAATTTTACCATGGCGACAGACGGGACAAGAATAGGTATCGTGATAGTTTAATCGGGTTGGCTCGGTCATCGAAAATTTTGGGTCTGAAACCCCGTCGTTCTACGACGGCTTTACTGTTAAATATTAACACATTTACGAAATATATGCTAAAATG
>MTBT01000335.1 GCA_002282935.1 Microcystis sp. LSC13-02
AGGTGCAACCCTGGAAGTTCTTAAGTGCTATATTAAAGATCAAGAAAAGCCGTCGTAAAACGACGGGGTTTTAACCCAAATTTTCGATAACGGGTGATACGCTGAAAATCGGCGAGAATTAATCCCAATCCCATGCCTAACATTAAAACGCCTAGGGCAACGGGTAAGAGGATATTAGTAAAAAAGTTGGCTTGCATGGGATAAAAGCGGAGAAGATGCGCTTATTTTCCCATAAATTGACTAATTTATTCTTGTGCATGGTTCCCGATTTTGCCGACTAAAAAACCCCGGTGTGCAAGGGAGGTTAAATTGTAGGAGAAATCCAACCTTGGGGATTTTAGTCCAGTTTCCCTCTCTCGCTCCGGAGTGAGAGAATAGTCATACTTAGTTTTTTTGTCCCGATCGAGAGTATTTTCTGAGATAGATCATTGCCGATCTGGGGATAAAAAACGGTAATTTCGCCCGATATAACCTTTTATTTGCGCCTATGACTGTCAAAATCGCTCTTAACCCCAATCAGATTCAAAATCTCGATCTATCATCTTTAGAGACTATTATTCAAGATTATCAGTCCCAATCAGCGATCGCTGAACTGGAACAAGCTCTACAATTAGAGATAGATTATCCTCGCGCGGAGGGTGATATGCGGGAATTATCGGAGATAGCGGAAGTCAGACTGTGGTTTCTGCGTTTAGATGCGGTTTATCCCTGGTTAATCTTTATTCTTGACCCAAAACATGGAGAAATCGCCCGTTATGCTGCCATGTTAGTCCCGCATCAATTCCATCGCGGGGAAGGAATTCAATATAATCCCGAAGCTTTAGAGATTTTTGTGATGCAAAAACTCTTTATTTTGTCTGATTGGCTGAAAAGTCAGCAAATTCCTGCTTTATCTCGCTTAAAATTTTTCGCTCAACAGTTTGGTTACGACATCGACGAGGAATTTCTCTCTCGTCTCTAAAAGCCTCCTGCGCTGACTAGATAAGGTATTTTTAGTATATGGCAAGCTACTGTCTAGCCCAATTTAGCACCACCAATACCCCTATCAGAGAATCATGGATACAAAATCCTTTAAACGTACCCTACAGCAGTCGGATAACTATAACCGCAAGGGATTCGGTCATAAAGAGGAAGTAATGGATGCGATGACCAATGAGTATCAAAGCGACCTGATCCAAGAAATTCGGGAAAATAATTATCGTTTACAACGGGGTGACGTGACGATCTATCTCGCTCAAGCTTTTGGGTTTTGTTGGGGGGTAGAACGCGCTGTTGCCATGGCCTACGAAACTCGTCAACATTTTCCCCTGGAACGTATCTGGATTACTAACGAAATTATTCACAATCCCTCGGTTAATCAGCGTCTGCGCTCCATGGCCGTGGGTTTTATTCCGGTCGAAAATGGCCAAAAAGACTTTAGTGTGGTGGAATCGGGGGATGTGGTGATTTTACCTGCTTTTGGGGCCAGTGTCTCGGAAATGCAAATACTTAACGATAAGGGTTGCATGATTGTGGACACCACTTGTCCCTGGGTTTCTAAGGTGTGGAATTCCGTGGAAAAGCACAAAAAAAGCGACCACACTTCGATTATTCACGGTAAATATAATCACGAAGAAACGATCGCCACTAGCTCTTTTGCTGGCACTTATCTGATCGTTTTAAATTTGGCTCAAGCTAATTATGTCGCTAATTATATTCTCCACGGTGGCGATAAAAATGAGTTCTTAGAGAAGTTTAAAAATGCACATTCCCAGGGTTTCGATCCCGATCGCGATCTAGATTATATCGGTATTGCCAATCAAACCACGATGCTGAAAAGTGAAACGGAGGAAATTGGCAAACTCTTCGAGCATACTATGTTGAGAAAGTACGGACCGATCGATTTTAAAGATCATTTCATGAGTTTTAATACTATCTGTGATGCCACTCAAGAGCGTCAAGATGCCATGTTTGAACTGGGGAAAGAACCGCTTTCTTTAATGGTGGTAATTGGGGGTTATAATTCCTCTAATACCACTCACCTACAGGAAATAGCGATCGAGCGTGCCATTCCCTCCTATCATATCGATAGTGCCGAGCGCATTCTCCCCGGTAATCGCATCGAACATAAACCTTTAGGGGACGATTTAATCATCACCGATAACTGGTTAAATGAGGGAAAAATTGCCGTCGGAGTGACTTCTGGCGCTTCCACTCCCGATAAGGTGGTAGAAGAGGTGATCGAGAAAATTTTTGCGTTCAAATCTTCTTTAGTCCCGGGTTAATTAGCCCAGGTGTGTTAGCCTTTAGCAATGGCTGCATCTCAGATCACAAATAGGAGATGCAGCCGATATTTTTATCAGTGGGATTGCTCAGAAACTAACTACCGCAATCTTGACATTGACGTTAGAACCGTTGGATTCTTCTCGTTGGGTCTATCTCACATTTGCAGAAATACCGACAATCAGCAATTATCAGTGACTTTTAAATTATTACAGATATATCAGCAGCTGTCTGTAAGCATCCCACCGAAAAACTAATGCGCTCCGGGGTTTGGGGAGTAGAACCCCCCAAAAGCTTGGATTGAGTGATAAAATCGAAAGTAAGGCCCGACTTTAGCAGAGAGTTTCCCCCTAAAAATCCCAACTTAGTAGATTTACAAAAATGAGATGCGGCCTTCTCGTTTCTGTCTGGAAGGAAGAGCCAATATTTTCCTAAAAACGGCGGGTTTTATCGATTCCGTAGATAATTCCCGTCACCACGGAAGAGAGAATTAATAACAAAATTAATCCTCCGGGTAAAAAAGATAATATTCCCATGCCGCGCAATATATAAACTAACACGGTCACTAATAGGAAACCGAAAAAAAGAGACTTTAAATAACTAGAATTTGAGCGCATTTACTTAGATTAACACTTACTCTTGAGTTAAGTTTAACTTTTCGGCAATCATTGCCAGAATTTTTTCTTCCCTTTTTCCGTTACTGATAGATTCCAGTAACCGGCAATTGAGGATAATTTTTTCCCCGTTGGATAAGGTTAAAATAATCCGTCGGTAATTAGACCCCAAAAAGCCTTTGTACTCTTCTACTTTTGCCTCAACAATTCTCTCTAGAAGATAATCACTTTCACTTCTAAAAATTAAATGTTGTCGCTTGCGGGTTAGGGTAGAGGTTCCCTGATTAAAGACATAACTCTCCCAATAGCTGACATCATAAAGTAACAATAGACCAGACAATAAGCATAACATACCCCAGAGATAATAGGGATAATTATGGTGGTGTTCTAGCAGTGCTGACAAGGTATCTAGGGGACTTTTGGCAATAATTTCCTGAGCTTGATATCTATTCACAAAACTATCAAATCGAGTTTTAAAATCACTAGCTGACTGCACATCCCGAAAATTCTCGATGTAGAGATAGTTATTTCTTCCGACCAATAAAACCGTGTTATTAACAGTTTTTTTCTGCTCAACACTGATAAAAACTTCTTGATAGACAGCCGTAGCTTTAATGTGAGTCAAAGAAAAATTTTCCCGACTAGAAACAGGAAAATTATACTCTTGGACATATTGACAATCTATCCTTTTTGTGCTTAACCTAATGCAGTTGAGATAAGCGCGCTGGAAAGAAACCACATAGGCTAAAAAGAGCAAGGGAACCCCAGCCAGAAAAAAACCCAGAAAAGGACGATATTTAGGAGCCTTATTTTCTAATAAGAGTGTAGTCAGCGTTTTTTGCTTAACTCGCATAGGAAACCCTACAGGTACTTTGTTCTCATTGTACTACAGCTTTTTTCAGCATCCTTCTCAGGATCTATTTATTTAATCTGCTGACCGGGAAAATTGTAATGATTATTCACGAAAATCTTACATCAGTCTCTAGACTGCCTCTATCTTGACCTTTTTTGTCTGGGTTTGGCACGGTAAAACCCTGTTTATCGAGTTTTTGTAAAGCTTTGGCGATTTTTTGTTTATTGTTTGTATTTAAAGTAAATGTATAAACAAAGCTGTTTTTATAAGTTTTTATGACTTCAATAAACTTTATAAGCTCTAAAAGATTATTTATCTAATTTTTAAGCTTTCAATCTCACTCTAGCTATAGCAGATAAAAATTGAGCCTCTTTCCAAGGGGTGGGGAGATGGTCAATAATGGCGATCAAAGCACTGATAAACAAACTCACCATTCAAGCGCACATTTAGGAGAACTTCCATGCCTTTAACGCTCGCAGTCTACGGAAAAGGTGGCATCGGTAAATCGACAACAAGCTGTAATATTTCGGCCGCTTTAGCCAAAAGAGGCAAAAAAGTCCTGCAAATAGGCTGTGACCCCAAGCATGATAGCACCTTCACCCTGACAGGCTTTCTTATTCCCACAATCATCGATACCCTGCAAGAAAAAGATTTTCACTACGAAGACATCTGGCCCGAAGACGTTATCTATGACGGCTACGGTGGTGTCAAATGCGTGGAAGCGGGTGGCCCCCCGGCCGGTGCTGGTTGTGGCGGTTACGTCGTCGGGGAAACGGTGAAATTATTAAAAGAATTGAACGCTTTTGATGAATTTGACGTGATTTTGTTCGATGTTTTGGGGGATGTGGTCTGTGGGGGATTTGCCGCACCCTTAAATTACGCCGATTACTGCATAATTGTCACAGATAACGGCTTTGATGCTCTTTTTGCCGCCAATCGCATCGCCGCTTCCGTCCGTGAAAAAGCGCGCACCCATCCCCTGCGACTAGCCGGATTAATTGGTAATCGCACCTCAAAACGCGATTTAATTAATAAATATGTGGATCATGTTCCCATGCCAGTGTTAGAAGTTTTACCCTTAATTGAAGATATTCGCGTCTCCAGAGTTAAAGGTCAAACTCTCTTTGAAATGGCCGACAAGGATCCGATGTTAAGTTATGTTTGTGACTATTATCTCAACATTGCCGATCAGATTTTAGCCAAACCAGAAGGAGTTATTCCCAAAGAATCTGCCGACCGGGAATTATTCACTTTATTATCGGATTTCTATCTTAATGCTGATAAACCCAAAGTTAACGCCGAGGAAGAATTAGACCTAATGATGGTTTAGATTATTTTGTAGGGTGGGTTACGCTGTCGCTAACCCACCAAAACCCACCAATAACCACCAATAAACTCTTTTTCTGGGTGGGTTACGGCGAATAATTAACTTATTAGTTAATAGCCTAACTTATCGTCGCCTAACCCACCCTACCCACGAATTTTATCGAGGACTCGATGATGATAATTTTTCCCTCTTATTGGGAATTCTAATAGAGAGAAGATTATTATTCAGCCAAGGAGACAAAATGAGCAACTTTGAGGAATTAAAAGCAACCTTACCGAGGCAATGGTTAGATTACTACCAAAATAATCAAGCTTGGATTAGGTGTTTAATGGATTCCAGAAATTGGTGGCGTAAAACTCCCGACGGTGGTAAACGTCCCAGTGCTGACATAATTATAGCGGCAGTAGCAGCTTTAGAACCTAAGTTATCAGTGTGGATGTATCCCTTTTGTCAGCTTAATTCCGATGGGGACAAACTGGTAGAAGTTTTAGGATTAAATTTTGACCCTGAGATAAAACTCAAAAAACGAGAAGAAGAAAGAGAATTAAGTAATTCTGTCTGTCCTAATGAGGATCCTGTACTGCAAAAAATCCGCCAAGAGTTACAACGAGAAAACCTCAATAAACTAAGTTAAAGGAGAACCAAAAAACATGACCGCCATTCAAGAACCGAGCGCTTTACAATTTGATTGTGAAACCGGCAACTATCACACCTTTTGTCCGATTAGCTGTGTTGCTTGGTTATACCAAAAAATCGAAGATAGTTTCTTCCTTGTTATCGGCACAAAAACCTGTGGTTACTTCCTGCAAAATGCTATGGGTGTGATGATTTTTGCCGAGCCACGTTATGCGATGGCCGAATTAGAAGAAGGGGATATTTCCGCTCAACTAAAAGACTACGAAGAACTAAAACGCCTCTGCTTACAAATTAAACGAGATAGAAACCCTAGCGTTATCGTTTTTATCGGTACTTGTACCACCGAAATAATCAAAATGGACTTGGAAGGATTAGCACCAAAACTAGAGTCAGAAATCGGTATTCCTATCGTGACAGCGCGCGCTAATGGTTTAGATTATGCCTTTACCCAAGGGGAAGATACCGTCCTCGCTTCTATGGTGCATAAATGTCCCGAAAAAGTTAAGAATGAAAACGACAAAGAAGAACGGAATGCTATCCAGAAACTCTTAACTTTTGGACGTAAAAAAGAAGAAATTAAACAGGAAGAATCGGAATATAAAGACCATCCTCCTTTAGTTTTATTTGGTTCCGTTCCTGACCCGATTGTGACTAATTTAACCCTAGAATTAAAAAAACAAGGAGTTAAAATTGATGGTTGGTTGCCGGCCAAACGCTTTACTGAATTACCGGTAATTGAAGAAGGTTATTATGTCGCTGGTGTCAATCCTTTTCTATCACGAACTGCCACCACTTTAATGCGTCGTCGTAAGTGTAAATTAATTGGCGCACCCTTTCCCATCGGTCCGGATGGAACCCGCGCTTGGATAGAAAAAATCTGTTCGGTTTTGGGAGTAGAACCGCAGGGATTAGAGGAAAGAGAGGCAAAAATTTGGGAAAGTTTAGAGGATTATCTGCAACTTGTGCGCGGTAAATCGGTCTTCTTTATGGGGGATAATTTACTAGAAATTTCCTTGGCACGTTTCCTAATTCGTTGCGGGATGACTTGTGATGAAATCGGTATTCCTTACATGGATAAACGCTACCAAGCGGCCGAATTGGCATTACTAGAGAAAACCTGTAATGATATGGGTGTTACCATCCCGAAAATTATCGAAAAACCTGATAACTACAATCAGATTCAGCGCATTTACGAGTTAAAACCCGATTTAGTGATTACAGGAATGGCCCATGCAAATCCCTTAGAAGCGCGGGGAATTAACACTAAATGGTCGGTAGAATTTACTTTTGCTCAAATTCATGGTTTCACCAATGCGCGAGATATTTTAGAGTTAGCTACTCGTCCCCTGCGTCGCAACAATAACCTCAAGGAATTGGGTTGGGACAAGTTAGTTAAAGAGTCAGCAAAAGTGTAAATTTGTTGTCAGAAGTGTACAATCCTCAGGTAAGGAATTGATTTTCCTTACCTTTTTTAAGTATTTAGTTAACTTCAATGTCCAATAACTTATCTCACCAAAAACCCTATCATCTCAACTTTAGCAGTGAGGATTTAGGCACGGCAAAACCGACTATCACCCTATTATCGGGGGAACCAGAACGCTCGCGCTATATTGCTGAAACTTATTTACAAAATGCACGTTTACTATCGGATTATCGTGGATTAAATAGTTATCTTGGCTATCTAGATAATTCTACCCCAATTCTTCTGGCTACCAGTGGCATGGGTGCGCCATCTTTGAGTATTGTGGTTAATGAATTAATACAGGTGGGAATTAAAACTATTATTCGTATTGGTACTTGTGGCGCAATTCAAAATAGAATAAAAATTGGTGATATTATTATCTCCCAAGCGGCTTTATGTAGGCAAGGTGCTGCTAATGATATTGCTCCTCTGGAATATCCCGCAGTGGCGGATCCTTTTTTGACAGTTGACCTAGTTAAATCGGCTCAATTTTTGGGAGTAAATTATCATGTAGGTATTACCGCTTCTGTGGATAGTTTTTATGAAGGACAGGAAAGAATCCTGTCTTCCGCTAACCCTTATCTTCAGCGTCATTTAGAGGGAATTACGGAAGAATATCGACGTTTAAATATTCTCAATTATGAAATGGAAGCGGGAACTTTATTTAAAATGGCGGGGGTTTATGGATTTACTGCCGCTTGTATTTGTGGTGTAATTGCCGAAAGAAGTAAAGAGGAAGGGATTAGTTTAGAAAGCAAACAACAGGCCATCGAAAAAGCGATTCAGGTAGCAATATTGACTGTTAGCAACCTCTCCCTATCCTCAATTAATTAATGTTGAGAAATCATTTTCATTAAGACTTCCTCTTTTTCCTGACTTTGGGGATAACAGGAGATAAGTTTAGCGCGTAATTCCTGAATTGATTTAATCACATTATCGGCTAATTCTTGGTCGCCATTGCGCCAGCCAAGGGGTGCTAGATGGGTGCGATTGGCTAAGGGAACTACTGGTTTTAAGAGTTGTTGACTTAGTTCTTTAATAAACCAGGCTACTGTATCTTTAGCCTGTAGATCCTTAGCAAAGGCGATAATTTCCAAGAGTCGAAATAGCTTACTATTGCTAATTAAACAACGGGTTTCCTGCACGTTTGGCTGTACATCTAAACCCAAACTCTGCACTAATTTAGCTAGGGCAGCTATGGGAATTGCACTATCTATGCCGGCAATTACAGGAGCCAGTAAAAGTGAGGGTTGATTTTTCAGAGATACGGTATGAATATCGGTATTATTCAGCGATTTTTGGATATCTTCGGCTTGATTTTTACCGACACAACCACTCAAAACCTGTTCTAGTTCTGTGTTTTCCACATCACTTAAAACCTCTAAAAGGGAGATATATTTACACCCTAAACTATGGCCCATCCAAAAATAATTAGGATTACCAGCAGTGGGATCCTCTAAGTACAAACTAAGGTTATCTTCATAGCCTAAAAACTTAGCTTCTTCATAAATAGCCTTTCTCAATCCAATCAAATCTTTGACCATTTCTATGGAAACATTCCAATGGCGAAAAGTAAAACGATAGGGAATAGCAATAATAGTATAGCCCCGTTCAAAGACTTGTTTGAGTAGATAACGATAGAACAGATTGGGAAAAGTGCCGAAGAAAGCACCACCGATAAAATAGACAACCCCAATCGGTTTAGGATTGATAGCAACCCAGTTAAATTGCAGGGGAATAAACTTAAATTCTGCTGTCATTGTTTTTCGGTATGTAATTGTTAATTTGGCGATTAGGGAAACAATCTTATAATGATTAAAAATATCGGCGGACAAAATAATTTATCGCCTTGTCTAAGTATGGTACATTAATTTGCTCAAAAAAGTGTATTTTGTTGCGAATATGTAATGATTTTTGACAAAAGTAAATTCTCACCCCAAAAAAATTCGCTTTTTCCTAGTCTTCTAAGCTAATCTTGACCGGATTAACTTGCCATTGGTAAAGTCAAAACCGTTAGCGACGAGACGATTATAAAGTTGCGGACAAGCTAAAGCGAGGGATTTTCCTCACGGCATTTGGTGGGATTAAGTAAGTAGTTATAATTAAATTGAAGATAGATTTTGCCTCTGATCCCCCCTTAATCCCCCCTTGATAAGGGGGGTGTCTGATAATTTTTAACGCCTACCTACTTAGGAGCTAATAAAGTGAGATAATGGGAAAAAATTAGTTTTGGCTTTAAGGATGGTATTATGTCAGACACAACGCAGTTAACACCGGAAAAAATTGCTCAGTACCGTGTTGAATTTGCGGACAATGAGAACGCTTTAATTGCACTTGATGTTATTGAGGAATGGGAGGGAGATTTAGCAGATGCTGCTGAATCTATTGCCACTCGTAACGGGATTGAAGGGGTAGAAGATAATGCTGATTTTCGTTGGTTTGCTATTGTTCTTAATAAATGTCGTGATTCTATTTGTCAACCGAAGTATGAAACTTTGCGAGAAAAATATTTACCCGCACTTATTCCCCCTGTAACAGATATTATCGCAGGATGTTTTATGTGTCCGCCTGGAGTAGCAGGACTTTTATCGACTCCAGTTGCTATTTATATTTCAGAGGAAGGACTGGATAAATTTTGTCAAAATTGTTCCGATTCTTAAACTCAGATATTACCCCTGATATTAAAAACCCGATTTTTAGAGGCAGAAAAAATCGGGTTTTTTGGACTTTTGGATAATGGTGCAAGACCTGAGTTAAACTCCTGTTGCGATAAATGCTGTCCAATAATAGGGATTGGCAAAGGGATAGGGTTCGCGTTTCACTGCCGCTTCTAATAAGTCTTGGAATTTTCTTCTATCCCGTTTACTCTCAAAGACTCGATCGAGTAATTGCTGGAATTTTTGACTATTTTTTGTTTGGGCTAATTTTTGACTATTCAATGTTCTTAACCAGGTTTGAGTATGATTTAAAACAATAGCAATACTTCCTTCATCTCGGATAGAAATTCGTTTAAGATCGTGATAAAATTTAGCCATAAATAAGGTTGTTGCTAGGGGATCTACTGTCCAAAGGGTGCTAACGACACTAGAACTTCCTGCAAATAGAAAACCACTGGGTAAACCCACATATTCATCACTAATACTATCGGCTTTACTTTCTATTATACCACTTTCACAAGCAGAAAAAGTAACTAAGCGGCATTCCCTTAAATCAAGTTTTTTAAAGACTTCTGCTAGAGTAAGGTTAGCTAATTTTCCTAAGTTACCTTCTGGATCTGCTAACATTAAAGCTGAGTCTCTAGGGGATTTATTATCAAATTTTCCATGACAGGAAAAGTGAATACAATGGGACGCTTGTAATTCTTGACGACGGTTTACTAGGGTTTGTTCTGATGCTTCTACTTCACCAATAATAATGGTTTTTTCAGTAGCAAATCCTTGACTAATTCTCTCGATTTCTAGATTTGCACCTAAGAGAGTTTTTAGGTCTTTTCTGGTGGGATTTTTAATAGCAAAAAGACGAGTAAAGTTTTCTCGCTGTGATAATTTTACCAGTTTTAAAAGTTGGCAACTGGGAACGTATCCTACACCTTTAGTAAAGCGTTGATAGAGAAATTGTCCATTTTTTAGGGGTAAACAATGAAGGGGAATAATATGTAAAAACCAATGGGGAATTAGGATGAGACGATCGCAGGATTTAGGAATCAGTTCTAAAAGTTCATCAATGTGGAGAATTTCTGACAGTTGATTTAAACAAGAATTAAGATTTTTAATCCACTCGGTTTTATTATTTTCATAAGCATCACGATAATCTTTAATAAAATCAATCAATTTTCCTCGATCTTCTGCTGAAGATTGCCAAACTTTAACCCCTTTTACCTCACTATTCCCCCCTTTTGAAGGGGGGTTAGGGGGGATCAAACCTTTTGAAGGGGGGTTAGGGGGGATCAAACCTTTTGAAGCAGGATTAGGGGGGATCAAACCCTCATTAGTAACAATAAACGCCATAATACTATCCCCTGAAATATACCATTCTAAGATGGCAGTATCTTGATCAATTAAGGATTGAATCTCACTTAGAGGAATGCTTTCAACCTTTTGAGTTAAGATAAAAGTGGGGGCTATGGGAGTTATTTCACGGTCAATGAATTGATTTAATTCTTGTTTTAAATGATTGAGGTGAGTATAGTCATTTAAGATGGGTTGTTTTTGTTCATCTAGGGTTAAAGTTACTCCCCTATTGCGGGTTTGTTCTTGGATGGCTAACCGTTGTTCTTCTCCAATAATGGCACGACGGAGGCGATCTAATTCCGTAATAATAGTTGGGGGGATATTACCTTTAGGATAGATATCTCGGTCGGTAAGCAGTTGGACTAGATAGCGGGTTTTGCTGCGTTCAACGTATTCTAAGGCGCAATCTGGTTGATTGAGGTTGAGATAGGATTTAACAATGCCATGATAAACATCCATTGCATCGGAGAGGATTTCTTGTTGTCGTTGGGGGTTTAATGCTTCTAGTAGGGTTATTTCTGACGCTTCGATGGCTAAGTTGTAGCCTTTGATGGCGGTTTCCCAGTCTTCGATCAGGTTAGCAGTATCTCCTAAGTTTCGTCCTGTTTGTAAGCAATCTATGGGGAAAGCAGTCGGGGTTCTTACTTCTAAAGACAGGTTATAAGATGCGATCGCCATCTCTAGATTATCTGCCCTTTCCCCTCTGATGCGATCACTATAAGCAGTCCCCAAATTATTTTGTGTCGTTGCCCATTCATAAGGAAAGCTATCACGGGTATATACTTCTAATGACAGGTTATAAGCAACAATAGCTAACTCTAAATTTTCTACCCTTTCCCCTCTGATACGATTACTATAAGCATTGCCCAGATTATTTTGTGTCATTGCCCATTCAGAACGAAAGCTATCACGGGTATATACTTCTAATGACAGGTTATAAGCAACAATAGCTAACTCTAAATTTTCTGCCCTTTCCCCTCTGATGCGCTTATTATAAGCAGTCCCCAAATTATTTTGTGTTCCTGCCCATTCATAAGGAAAGCTATCACAGGTATATACTTCTAATGACAGGTTATAAGCAACAATAGCTAACTCTAAATTTTCTGCCTTTTCCCCTCTGATACGATCTAGATAAGCGTTTCCCAAATTATTTTGTGACCTTGCCCAATCTTCAGGAAAAGCTTCACGGGTATATACTTCTAAAGACAGGTGATAAGCCGCAATAGCTAACTCTAGATTATCAGCCCTTTCCCCTCTGATGCGTTGACTATAAGCATTACCCAGGTTATTTTGTACGCTTGCCCATTCAGAAGGAAAGGCATCACGGGTATATACTTCTAAAGACAGGTTATAAGCAACAATAGCTAACTCTAGATTATCTGCCCTTTCCCCTCTGATGCGATTACTATAAGCAGTCCCCAGATTATTTTGTGTCATTGCCCATTCATAAGGAAAGCTATCACGGGTATATACTTCTAAAGCAGAATTAAAACAAGAGATCGCCCTTTCTAAATTATCAGCTTTACTGCCTTGATTCTTGTCAAGATAAACGTTACCTAAACTATTTTCAATTTTAGCCCATTTTTGAGAAAACTTTTGCTCAGAATAAACATTCAAAACCTGTTGATAAATTGTTTCTGCTTCCTCATATTTCTTTGCTTTCTTATATACATAACCCAAGGTCTCAAGAGTGGCTACTTTTGTCGGTTCTAATGATGTTATTTGATTACTTAAATTCCAAGCTTCTAGCAAAGATTCTTCCGCTTTTTGTAACTCTCCTCTACGGTAATAAGCAACCCCTAATTGCTGTAAAGTTGTTATCATCATAGATATATTTTTCTCTGCTGAATACTCTGCAAATAATCGAGTTAATAGATCAATTCTTGCTTGAGTTTCTGATACTCCATCTCGTTCAAGAACCCGAGCAAAATTCACAAATTGACGATCAATATTTTTTTCTTCTGGTAGAGATTCAAACTTAAAAATACCTGATTTCCAAGCCCAAAAATCAGGGGCAAATCTAGCAAATCTAGTAATAGTATCTTTGGGTAAACAAAATAATATAGGATAAGGAACATCATAAGTAAAAGCGTCTCTAACAAAATTGAGATTTTGTAAAATAGGGGGATAATCCTTAAATCCGATAGAATTTTCTAATCCTTTGATAATTAACACTTGCTTTTTATCTTCTAAAGGGGGATTTTTAGATAAATAGTTTAAAATTTCATCTAATAAAAAACGCACCTGAGAATCATCTATATTTAAAACAATAAATTGTATATTTTGACATTGAGAATTATTCATTAAACTCTCAACTATCCAGTTAGCTTCCTCATTGCGGTTAACTTCAATAAAGCCAATAGTTAATCCTTCGGCAAAATCAATAAAAGTTAGTAACTCAGCTAATCTCTGCTGATTTTTTACTAAAAATAAACGATGATTAGAAATAGAGAAAGATTTAGTTTCTAACATTTTTTAATACCTTTTTAAAAGCTTGAATAGATTCAACAACTGGATTGATATAGTTCCATCTATCATTACCATTATATTCTAAAGCAGAAGTATTAAATAACATAAGTTGTCCAATTTGATTGTTATTAATTTCCTTGTTTAAATAGACATTTACTAAATGAGTATAATGCTCATCAGGAATGACTCTTTCAAAATCAAATTGTACTTGTTTAATGGCAGTTTGTACGTCTTCACTATCAATTTTAGAGCAGCCTTTTGCATTTGCTGAAGTAATAGCAGTTCTCATCATTTGCATTAGTTGTCTAACATGACCGCCACTAGCTTTAGCTAAACTTAATAAATCATCGTAATTAGCAAAAACATCCTGAACATTAACCCTAACTTCAATTAATTTAGCAACAGCTTTTAAGGCTTCTTCTTGATAGTCTAAATTGGGCTTATTTCTTTGTAAATTGTAGATATTGATCATCGGGACAATATTAGAGTTCTCGAAAAAATTATTGACTTTTTTAGCTGAATAGATTGTAGAAATTGGCACAGTATAAATAATATTGCATCCCAAGGCTTGTAACTGTGCTGCATAATCGAAAAATAAATGATCGCCTACTTCTGGTGTTACTCGATCTAAATTGTCGAATATTACTAAAAATCCTTGATATTGAGGGAATTTTTGCTGTAATTTTCTGAACCCATCATCTAGTAAAAAATTTACATCAGCTTGTAAGCGAGAAATATCTTGTTCTAAGGTTTGACGAATTGTTTTTTTACGTTTATCAGATCCTTTAATTTGTGCTAATAATTTCACTAATAATTTAGCTACAAAAGGAATAGGAAAGGGAGAGGAACTAACATCTAAAGTTCCCGACATACTCACAGACTTCTCAACGGTTTCCTCTGTTTCTTCTGTGATATCTTTAAACCAAGCTTCAAAATTACCCAGAAGTTCATCATCAAACTTAATTCCTCGTTGTCTAAGTTCATATTCAATTTGCTTAATTAATACTAAATATAAGTCTATGTAACGCGCATCTTCAATGTCAATTTCCCGATCAGCTTCTAAATAAATAATAAAATATTTTTCTTGCCATCTTTCCTGAATTCGCCTTAATTCTGTGCTTTTTCCACAGCCACGATGACCTGTAAATAAAATTGTTGTAAATTTTTCAGGTTCTTGAAATTCAAGAATTGTATCAACTTGACCTATAGCTTTGGTATTGCGAACTTTTGATAAATCAACATAATATCGTTTCATAGCTTCACCCCTTAGAGGATCAAGATTACAAACTCGGTAAGCTTCTTTGAGATTTTTGGCAAGATTAGTTTGGGTCATAGTCATTGAACAATATTATCTGAATAATCATAATTAATTATATTATAGCTTTTCAAAAAATACAATCTCCCTAAATCCAGTATCAAGGCGAACGCATCTTATTTTTGAAAGGTAGGCTGGATAAGGGTTTTCGAGATCATGGTTGATTTTTTCTGAAACGCTGAAAGTCTTATTAGATAAGGAATCTAGAATTTAGATGCGTTTGCCCTAAATCCAGTATTGACCAGTCGAAGGGTGAGATATTGCCCCAACTGTTGCGCCATATTCCGTAACCAAGCAACAGGATTATTATTTCCTTGTTCTTCTAACCCTGTTGCATAGTTTTCCATCACCTGCAAAAAATCGGGATCAATCAATTCCTGATTTGCTTGCAGAATATTGGGTTCCTCACCATCGGCACAAGTGAGCAACTTTTCAATTAAATTAATATAAGCTTGGGTGCGTTGTTCATCCATTGTTTTGATTGTGATTGTTATAATTATATTTATGATTGAGGAGGAAAAGGAATAATAATGTAGCGGATGACTGTTCCTAGTAAAGCCGTTCCCAAAATTCCGATTAACGTCCAAATCTGTGCCTTTTGAGAGCCTTTCAATTCTTTGGTATCTTCTTTTACACTTTCAATATCTTTTTCCAAACTATCGATTTTTTCCTCCAATCTAGCTTGTCCAACTTCTAAATTAGTGAGGCGATTATTCATTATTTCTAACTTTTGTTCCAGTCTGTCAAATCTTTGGTCAAACTTAGTGAGATATTCTTTAAGGTCTTGTTCAATAGTAACTGACATCTGATGATTCTCCTAATAATGATGCTTGTCAATATTATTGTATATCTTAATCATTAGCACAAGTGAGCAACTGTTCAATTAAATTAATATAAGCTTGGGCGCGTTGTTCATTCATTGTCTGTACTGTGATTGATGTGATTGTGTGATAGACTGTGATTTTTTTTAGAGGCCGACTCGATGATATTTAGATAAGCTTGGGTGCGTTTTTCGTCCATAACCTTAATCCGATGCTTTTACAAAAGTTTTTTAAATTCTTCAATAGACATTCCGGCACCTTTAATAATTGTTCCCATTGTATAAGCATTAATTGGATTAGCTCTGGGAATTGTTAAGATATGCTCTCCATCAGTCATTGTAATATGTTTACCCTGTCGAACAATCCTAAATCCTGCTTTTTCAAAGGCTTTAATGGCTCGTTGATGATTAATTCCGGGAAGACTAGGCATGATTTAATTCAACTTCCACATAACAAGATTCTACACCTTGATTCAATTCCTCAGCAACTTCTAAATAAGACACAATAGCATCTTGAATATTATTGAGAGCTTCTTCTTTTGTCGTACCTTGAGAAGCACAGCCGGGTAAACCAGGACACCAAACAGCATATCCTTCTTCTGTTTGCTTAAGACTGACTTTATACTGCATATTTTTATAATAATAATCGTTGTCAGTTATTATAGCACGGCCATCATTAATCTCTGCTTCTGCTTGTAATACTTCTAATAAAAACCCCTGATATTCCTCTATAGTTCTCGCTTGAGAGTTGAGATATTCCCTCAACTGTTGCGCCATATTCCGTAATAAAGCAACAGGATTATTATTTCCTTGTTCTTCTAACCCTGTTCCATAGTTTTCCATCACCTGCAAAAATTGGTGGTCAATCAATTCCTGATTAGCTTGCAGAATATTATTCAGTTCCTCATCATCAGTACAAGCGAGCAACTGTTCAATTAAATTAACATAAGCTTAGGCGCGTTGTTCATTCATAAAATTGTCTATTTCTAGTTATAAACTATCAAATTCATCAACCCCTAATCCCGCTTGCCTTAAAATACTGCCAATTGTACCGATTGTTACCTCCTTATAACAGGGAACAATCGTTGTCCTTTTTCCTCCAGGAGTATCCTTGGCAAACTTAACATGACTCCCCTTTTGACTAACAACTTCAAACCCTGCCGCTTCCAACTTGCGTTTAATTTCACGATAAGATAAAGGCTTAAGCGGCATTGATTTCTACCTCTATCTTCTGTAATTGGGGAATAACTGTCGCACAAGGCGGTTCAAAATGTAATTCTAAAGCCTCTTGCAGATTGTTTAACGCCTCGGTTTCCGTTTCCCCTTGACTAGCAACATCAACCTCTAAACATTGGGCAACAAACCAATTATCTTCTTGAAAAATTCTCGCTGTAAATACCTGTCTCATTTTCACTTTCCTGATTGAGCTTTCCATGATTATATGTCAGGCTAGAATGACAGTCAATTAAATAATCATATAGATCATGCTTTAGACTTCTACATAACAAGATTCTATACCTTATATCCCGTAACCAAGCAACAGGATTATTATTTCCTTGTTCTTCTAACCCTGTTCCATAGTTTTCCATCACCTGCAAAAATTCGGGATCAATCAATTCCTGATTTGCTTGCAGAATCTTATTGAGTTCCTCACCATCAGTACAAGCGAGCAACTGTTGAATTAAATTAACATAAGCTTGGGCGCGTTGTTCATTCATTGTCTGTACTGTGATTGATGTGATTGTGTGATGGAATATAATTTTTTCGAGAGAGCGACCCTATGATATAATATAATAAACTCCCATGATTGTCAAAAACAACCCAATTATAGTCGATCATTCAATTATTCTAATCATAGTTTAGACATTATTAAGGACAAAGACTATGGACATCACCATTCATCTTAGCCAAGAACAAAGGGAAAAACTCGCCTACATCCAACAACATAGCGATCAGGATATAACTACCCTACTCAATCAAGTTATTGAGCAACAATATACCAAACTATACCCGCGTAACTCAGAGCCTCTTAAAGTGCTAAAAGAAAGCGGTTTTATTGGGTGTGGACAAGGTTCGCCCGATCTTTCTACTAACTATAAAACCATCCTGAAGGAAGAATGGTCAGCCAAACATGATTATAGTTGATACAGGCTTCTGGTTGGCTCTTGCCAATGAGCAAGATAATCATCATCAGCAAGCACAGCTTGTAATTCAAAGATTGCGAGAACCCCTAATAACAACCTGGTGTGTTTTCACCGAAACTTGTTACCTTTTGCTAACTCGTCTCGGTAATCATGCTCAACTGCTATTTATCCAAAATTTCTTAGCGGGTGGTTTTGAAGTATTTGAATTATAATCAAATCATGTTAGACGAATGCAACAACTCATGGAACGTTATGAAGATATACCAATGTATCTAGCTGATGCTTCATTAGTAGTATTAGCTGAAAACTTAGGACACGGGAGAATTTTAACATCAGATCGCCGCGATTTTTCAATCTATCGCTGGCAGGATAACAATACTTTTCAAAATTTATTCTTAGAATATCCTTAATACTTGGGAATCAAATGAATATGATTTTTGTGATTGTGGGATTGTCTAAAAACAATCTAATTATAGTCGATCATTCAATCACTCTCAATCATAGTTTAGACGGTATTGCAATTAAGGATTACCCGAAATAACAAACCTACCCACTGCCACTAAAAACCCTCCTACCGCCGTAATTAAAATACCAATTAATGTCCAAATTTGAGCCTGTTGTGAACTTTTAATCGCCTTAACATCTTGCTTCAGATTATCAATTTCCACCTTTAATACCTGTCTTTCCCCCTTAGCTTCTGTTAACTCAATTTTGATGTCTGTAACATCTTTTTGTAAATTCTCTAATTTGTGATTAATTTGAGCTAAAATTTCCCCTAGGTTTTGTTCAATTATCACTGACATTTCTATTTTTACTCATAATAAAAAAGCTCCCCGAATCATTCCCCCTAAAACTCAAAAGTATTGACCCAGTTTTTGGATAGCAAAAAATAATAAATTTCATCCTTTTCACAAAGCATTTTTGGGGCCACGGTTCCAAAATTCGGGCTAGTCAAAGACTAAACCCGAACTTGACCGAGTTTTTTAATCCTCTAAACTAATCTTGACCGGATTAACTTTCCAAATCTCTTGACAATATTCCCAGATTGTGCGATCGCTAGAGAATTTTGCCATACGAACCGAGTTAAGAATCGACATCCGCGTCCACTTGTCCCGATCGCGATAAGCTTCACTTACCTGTTCCTGACAATCAGCATAGGATTGATAATCAGCTAAAAGCATATACTGGTCATCGTAGAGGAGAGAATCAACGATCGGCCTGAATAATTCCGTGTCACCATGGCTAAAATAACCACTCTTAATTCGATCGATCACTCCCTTCAATTCGCGATTATTTTTGTAATAGCTCATCGGTTCATAACCGTGTGCCTTCTTAGCATAAACTTCTTCTGCTGTCAAGCCAAAAAGGAAGAAATTTTCTGCCCCTGCTTCCTCGCGAATTTCGATATTAGCGCCGTCCAGAGTCCCAATGGTGAGGGAGCCATTCATAGCGAACTTCATATTACCAGTTCCGGAAGCTTCCTTACCCGCCGTAGAAATCTGTTCGGAAAGATCCGCTGCTGGATAGATGCGTTGACCCAAAGAAACGTTAAAGTTAGGCAGGAAAACCAATTTTAAACGACCTCTGACATCAGGATCCTTATTAACAATTTCAGCTACAGCATTAGTTAACTTAATAATTAACTTCGCCACAAAGTAACCGGGAGCTGCCTTACCACCAAAGATAAAAGTGCGCGGCACGATATCGATCTGAGGGTTCTGTTTAATGCGATTATAAAGGGCGATAATGTGCAGAACTGCCAGATGTTGGCGTTTGTATTCGTGAATCCGTTTTACCTGCACATCGAAAATCGAATTAACATCCACCTCGATATTGCGGGTTTTCAGCATATAAGCCGCTAAATCGGCCTTATTCGCCTGTTTAATTTCATACCAACGCTGACGGAATGCGGGATCATCAAGGTATTGTTCCAGTTTTCGCAATTCCTTCAGGTCTTTTAACCAATCATCGCCGATTTTTTCGGTAAATAGTGCCGATAATTGGGGATTGCTCAATAAAATCCACCGGCGCGGGGTGACACCATTGGTTTTATTGTAGAATTTTTCCGGCCAGAGCATGGCAAACTCTTTCAGGGTGTCTTTTTGCAGTAACTCCGTGTGTAAAGCGGCAACTCCGTTAATCGAGTGACTACCCACACAGGCTAAATTAGCCATGCGAATTTGTTTATTACCCCAACCAGCTTCTTCAACTATCGACAATTTGCCCAATAATTCCTCGTTATCGGGAAACCAAGTCCGCACATCATCGAGGAAAAAGTGATTGATCAGGTAGATAATTTCTAGATGTCGGGGTAGCAGTTTACCGAGTAAATCCGCCGACCAACGTTCTAGGGCTTCCGGCAATAGGGTATGATTGGTATAAGCGAAGGTTTTTTGGGTAATTGTCCAAGCTTTTGACCATTCTAAGCCGTTTTCATCCACTAACAAACGCATTAACTCAGCGATCGCAATGGCGGGGTGAGTATCGTTCAGTTGAATAGCGGCGGTTTCGTGGAAGTTTTGCAGATTTTTGTGGCTTTTTAGGTGAATGCGAATTAAATCTTGCAGGGAAGCGGCCACAAAAAAGTATTGTTGGGCGAGACGTAATTCGCGACCGGCGGGGGTGTTATCGTTGGGATAAAGGACTTTAGAAATGGTTTCCGCGTCCATTTTTTCAGCCACGGATTGATCGTATAACCCAGCGTTAAAAGCCTCAAAATTAAACGATTCACTCGCTTCTGCTTTCCAGAGACGCAAAGCGTTAACCGTGTTGGTTTTGTAACCCGGGACGGGGGTATCGTGGGGAATGGCTAAAACCCGACGTTCCGGCAGCCATTGTACTCGTTCTTGTCCCTTATCATCGTGATAGATTTCCGTCCGGCCACCCAGTTTTACTTCCACACTTTCATCGGGACGAGGTAATTCCCAAGGATTGCCGAAGCGTAGCCAGTTATCGGGGATTTCCACCTGCCAACCGTCTTGGATGATTTGATGGAAAATGCCAAATTCGTAGCGGATACCGTAACCGATGGCGGGAATTTCTAGGGAAGCGAGGGAATCGAGGAAACAAGCTGCTAAACGCCCTAAACCGCCGTTTCCGAGGCCGGGATCTGGTTCCTGTTCGATAATTTCCTCAAAATCAAGACCTAATTCCTCGATCATCTCTTTGATTAGGTCATAAATACCCAAATTAGCGAGATTATTGCCTAAATAACGCCCCATGAGGAATTCGGCCGAGAAATAGCAGACGAGTTTAACTTTTTCTTGTTTGTAGGTGTCGGTGGATTTCAGAAAACGACGCAGGAGGCGATCGCGAACGGTGTAGGCAAGGGCGACATAGTAATTGTAGGGACTAGCATTGGTGCGGTTAACCCCTTGCAAATAAAACAGATTGTCCAGAAAAGCCCGTTTTAGGGTTTCGGGACTCATGCCCGTGCGATCGTCTTCAATTAGGGTGGGGCATTGAAGTGCTTCACGCCCATCAGCTAGGGTAGAGGTTGTCTCCATGGGTTTTTGTTGTCCATATATTCGGGAGTTGATCGCCGCTCAGAATCTGATGACGATATCCCTTATAGTTTACCTAAAATGTCGGATGAATACCCCCGCTACATTTTTCGACAAGATACTCACCTTTGCGGGGGATGAAATCCGACCAGAATATCAACCGCGGAGCATCGGTTTAATTCCACCATCTGTGTGTAAACTGTATTATACTTAACCTAGCCAAGGGTCGAGGATTGTTAGATGCTAGTCGTAGAAGCAAAGCTAAAAAACGGAACACCAGAGCAAAACTTCTCAGTTTGTGCGTAACTCTTGTGTTCATTATTGGCTAGACAATCAAGGGACAACCCGCAATGATCTCCAAAAACTTTGTGCTGTACTAGCTAACAATAAAGATACACCTTGGGTTAATAAATTAAACTCTCAAGCACGTCAATCGGCTGCTGATAGAGCCGGGCAATCAATTAATCGGTTTTACCATAATTGTCGTGCCAAGATACCGGGTAAAAAAGGGTTTCCTCGGTTCAAAAAGCATAGCCGTTCCGTTGAGTATAAACTAACAGGCTATAAGCTATCTGATGATAGACGTAAAATCAGATTTACTGATGGTTTTAAAGCAGGAGAATTTGATTTATGGTGTAGTCAAAAGACATTAGTTTATTATTCAGAGCAACAGATTAAACGGGTAAGAGTTGTTA
>MTBT01000336.1 GCA_002282935.1 Microcystis sp. LSC13-02
GGTTCTCGCATCTGCGAGGCACACTTTAACCTTTGTTGATTAAGCTTTTCAGGATTGAGAATGTACCTCTTGTGAACAGGAAACGCTATATATCGACTTTTATTTAATCTAAATCTTTCTTGAACTACTTTAAAGACTTTGACAATTCAAGTCTGAATTAGCGGTTCTCTGAATATTTCTGAGTCTTAAATGTTAAGAAATGTGTGCGTTCGCACTGTTAATCCATTGACTTAGTTGCTCAAACAGTTGAAGATAAAGGAGAGGGGCTAACATAGCGATGTCTTTTAGTGGCGGAACTTAAGCATCTCATCAAGTTGCTTCTCCTGACAATCCCCTATCCAATCGGACTCCTTGTACAGCAAGTCTTTCAGGAGTTCTCTGCACCACAAGTAACACTTATAAGCAACACTTATAGTAAACATGAATAACCTGATTAATCCTGAGCCAAACAAAGTAGTCAATCGTTATTTGACTGTGTTTCAGCGTAAAACACTTGAAAATACTCTTCAAAAGGAACTATCAGAACAGTATCGCCAACGGATTTTAATCATGTTGTTGACTGATGAAGGAAAAACCCAAAGCGAAATCTGCCAAATCTTGAACTGTTGTCCAGCGACAGCCAGACATTGGATATTGATGGCAAAGACGGGAATGTCACACCAATGGCAGAACTCTCCAATTGGTCGCCCTAAAACTATTAACGATCAATATTTGGATCGATTACAAGAACTTGTGAATCATAGTCCTCAAGATTACGGTTATGCTTTTCGAAGATGGACTGGCAAGTGGTTAAGTCAGCATTTAGCTAGAGAATTGGGAATAGAAGTCAATGAACGTCATATTAATCGACTGCTGCACAAAATGGGATTATCCACGAGTTATCATCCGGAAAGACCCGATGATTCTCTTGAAAATACCCATAAATGTCGAATTATAATCAGGGATTTATCATCTACAGACCTAGAAAAATAGGTTTAGCTTTCTGCCAGAAAAGTTGAATGTGTTTTTCTACTCCCTGCTTAATTTCTCGACAAAGCATTTTCAAGTGAGAGAATTCTATGGCCCAACAATCTCAGCCTACTCTGTCTGTACTAACTTTAAATCGTATCTTTGGTGAGACCCTTTCTGAAAGCCATTTTCAGCAATGTCTGAGTCAAATTCAGTCTATTACGCCGAAAGTCGGTAAATTTTGGCAAAGTTCTACATCAAAGGCTGGTATTTATATCATTATTTTGGGTAAAGTTAGACTCTTAGATACTGATGATGAATTAATCGCTACTTTAGGCACAGGAGAGTTTTTTGGGGAATTGACACTCTTTCCTGAAGAAAATTTTCTGCCTTATGATGCTAGGGCTTCTTTAAATTTAAAGCTTTGTTTTTTGCCATATACAGTCATTTTTTACTTATTAAATGCTTATCCTTCCATTCGAGAAAGACTGTTGCAACAAGCACAAACTCGCAATGCCTTACTCCTTAAATCGGAGCATTTACCATCCTTAGAATCGTCTCAACTAGAAATAACGAATCATTGGTCAGTTGTTGCCGAAGAAATCCAACCAGGGCGAAAAATTCAAAAAGCCTATTTTCCGACTCCCACTTCTCGGATCGGACATTGGTTACAGCGTATTATCCGTCGTTATCCCTTTTTTGCTCAACAAAGTGCTTCCGACTGTGGTGCAGCGTGTTTAGTTATGATCTCACGTTATTGGGGTAAACGGTTCAGTGTTAACCGAATACGGGATATTGCTAATGTTGATCGCAATGGTGCTTCTCTACGAGGTTTAGTCGCTGCCGCTGAAAGTGTCGGGTTTTCTACTCGTCCTGTCAAAGCTAGTTTAGACCAATTGGCTAAACAACCTTTACCTGCGATCGCTCATTGGGAAGGAAAACACTATATTGTTGTTTATGAGATCACCCGCAAAGAAGTCATTATCGGCGATCCCGCTATCGGACAATTGACTCTCACTTACCGAGAATTTCGAGAAAAATGGACAGGTTATACCCTGTTGTTACAACCCACCGCTCTTTTCAAAAATACTCAAGAAACAGTTACTCCTTTTTGGCAATTTTTTGAATTGATGAAGCCTTACGGCTTAGTTTTATTTGAAGTTTTTATCGCCTCATTGTTGATTCAAATTTTTGGACTGATTACCCCTATTTTTACTCAATTAATTTTAGATCGAGTGGTGGTACAACGCTCTGAGTTAACGCTTTTTGCCGTTGGGTTAGGTTTATTGATTTTTGGCATTTTTAAAGTCATGATGATGGGCTTACGCCAATACTTGCTAGATCATACCTCTAATAAAGTGGATTTGGCTTTAATTGTGGGGTTTATTCGTCATACTTTACGGCTACCTTTAAGTTTTTTCGAGTCTCGTTATGTGGGAGATATTATTTCTCGTGTTCAGGAAAATCGTAAAATTCAACGGTTTTTGTCGGGAGAAGCTTTATCTATCTTACTTGATCTCCTAACGGTATTTATCTATGTTGGGTTAATGTTTTGGTACAGTTGGAAAATGGCTCTTTTGGTCTTAGTAATTGTGCCACCATTCTTTCTACTTGCTTTGATTGCTACCCCATTTTTACGGCGTATTTCACGAGAAATTTTTAATTCTTTTGCCAATGAGAGTAGTTATCTAATTGAGGTATTATCAGGAATTCGTACCGTTAAATCAACGGCTGTTGAGCAGACTGTGCGCTGGCATTGGGAAGAATTATTACAGCAAGAAATTACCAAGAGTTTTTCAGGGCAAGTTATCAGTAATCGCTTGCAGATTTTTAGTAACTTAATTGAATCCTTGATGACCACTGCAATGCTTTGGTTTGGAGCATCTTTGGTGATAAAAGATCAGTTAACTATTGGTCAATTAGTGGCTTTTAATATGCTCCTAGCTAATGTGATTACTCCTTTTCAACGCTTAACAATTCTCTGGAATCAAGTTCAAGAAGTGGTCATTGCAGTGGAACGAATTAATGATGTTTTAGAAGCTGAACCCGAAGAAGATTTACATCATCAAGTTCGCCAAACCTTACCCCCCATTAAGGGCGATATTTGCTTTCAACAAGTCACTTTTCGTTATCATCCTGAAAGTGATATTAATGTTTTAGAAAATTTGAGTTTTGATATCAAATCAGGTCAAATGATTGCTTTAGTTGGACGTAGCGGTTCAGGAAAAACAACCATTTCTAAATTAGTCTTAGGATTATATCCTCCTACGGATGGAAAAGTGTTCATTGATGGACAAGATATTACTACCCTCTCCCTTCGTTCTCTGCGTCATCAAATTGGTGTCGTTGACCAAGATACTTTCTTATTTGGGGGAACAATTCGAGAAAATATTAGTTTAGGACATCCGGGGGCAAAATTAGAAGAAGTAATGTCAGCGGCACGACTCGCAGGTGCGGATGAATTTATTAAAAAATTACCGATGGGATATGAAACACAAATTGGAGAAGGAGGCGGAATGTTATCGGGAGGACAACGCCAAAGATTAGCCATTGCTAGAGCCTTATTAGGGAATCCTAAACTCTTAGTTTTAGATGAGGCTACTTCTCATCTTGATGCTGAATCTGAGCGAATTATTCAGAATAACTTAAATCAAATTTTACAAGGAAGAACAACCCTAGTTATTGCTCATCGTCTTTCAACTGTGCGTAATGCTGATTTAATTTTAGTGCTAGATAAAGGCATTCTTATTGAACAGGGAACCCATGAAGAATTAATGGCTAAACGAGGGCATTATTATTATCTTAATCATCAACAATTAGATGTTGCTTAATCCCCTTTAATTATTACCTTGTCCTATTTAGTTTAACTAATTGGAGTTCTTATGCCAGATCATGTCAATGTTAATGGAAAAGTTGATTCTCAAAATTCTCAAGAAAAAAATCAAGAGGACTATATTATTATCGAATCGACCCCCGAATCACAACCCTCTCAAGATTGGTCTTATGCTACCAAAGAATTGTTAGATACTTTACCCCGAGCATGGACAAGAGGATTACTCTATTTTATCTTTCTTTTTGTAGCGATTGGTTTACCTTGGGCAATTCTTTCTAAAGTGGATGAAACCGGAACAGCACCAGGAAGAATTGAACCTCAAGAAGAAACGATAAAACTTGATTCTGCGGTGACAGGAACGGTATCTAAAATTGAGGTCAAAGAGGGTGAATCAGTTAAAGCTGGACAAGTATTAATTGTTTTAGAATCAGACCTTGTGAAAAGTGATTTAATCCAAGCTCAAGATAAATTAGAAGGGCAGTTAAATCGCCTAAATCAACTCAATTTATTAAAAAATCAATTAATTTTTTCTCTCTCAACCCAAAAACAGCAAAATCAAGCAGGAGAACTTGAAAAACAATCTCAAATTGACCAAGCACAGCAAAGTTTAGAAAGCCTTAAAAATACTTACAGTTTGATAGAATCAGAGAAAAATGCCCAACTGAGACAAGCAGAGGTGAGTTGGAAAAACTTCCAAACCTCCTATGAAATAGCGAAAATTCAATTAACTAATGCTCAAAGAGAGATTGAACGCTATCAAAATGCGTGGCAAGAGGGAATTGCTTCAGAAATTCAAGTCGTTCAAAAGAAAGATGAAGCACAGGAAAAACAAAAAATTTATGAACAAAGTAAAGCGGATATTCAACAAGCACGGCTGCGTATTGCTGAACAAAAAAGTAGTTATCAAAAGTCTCTTAAGGAATCACAATCGGATATCGAACAGGCAAAATTACGCTTAAGTGAACAAAAAAGAAGCTTACAAACTTTAGTTCACTCTAACGAACTAGCCCTATTAAAAATTGAAGAACAATTAAAGAATATCGAGACGGATGTTACCTCTCTTAAAGCTGAAATTGAGCAAACCAAAGGTCAAATTAACTCTTTAAATTTTCAACTGTCTCAACGCACTTTAAAAGCTCCTGTGAGTGGTATTGTCTTTCAATTACCGATTCAAAAAGCGGGCGCTGTCGTACAGCCAGGGACTCGTATTGCTGAAATTGCTTCAGGAAAATCTCCTTTAATCCTACGCGCCCAAATGCCGACGACGGAAAGTGGCTCACTACAAGAGGGTTTACCCGTAAAACTGAAATTTGATGCCTATCCTTTTCAAGATTATGGTTTATTAGAAGGGAAGTTATCAAAAATTTCGCCTACCACTTCTCAAATCGATACCCCTAATGGTAAAATCGAAGTCTATCGGGTAGAAGTAACCCTTAATCAAACCTGTATGCCCAGTGCGGATCAATGTATTCCTCTACGTCCGGGTGATACGGCAACGGCAGAGGTTATTGTGCGACAACGACGCATTATTGATTTTGTTTTAGATCCGTTTAAGAAGTTACAAAAAGGTGGGTTTAAATTGTAATAATTTTTCTGTCAAGTAACCCGCTAGTGTTTTAAATTTTAACGTAATTATTGTTAAATAACTATTCACAGGATTCAACGAGGTAAATACCATGTCAAAAACAATTACTATTACTAATGAAGATATTCTTCAGCAAGTTAAACTATCTTTCAAACTACCAGAGATTATTAAAGAAGTAATTAAGCGTAAAATTATTGAAAGTGTGGCTGAAGAAATGGCATTTAGTGCCGAAACAGAAGAACTACAAGAAGCGGCTGATCAATTGAGATTAGCTTATAAATTATTAAGTGCTGATGATACTTGGCAATGGTTAGAAAAGTTTGATCTATCCATAGATGATTTTGAAGATATGGCAAGGATGAAAGTTTTGACTAAGAAATTAGCTCGGCACTTTTTAGTTGATAAAATCGACCCTTATTTTTATGATAATCAATTAAATTATTCACAAGCCTTTTTATACGAGGTAATTTTGGATAATGAAGATGAAGCAATAGAGATATTTTTTGCACTTCAAGAGGATGAAATAACTTTTTTTGACGTAGCGCAAAAGTACATTAAAGACAAAGAATTAAAACGTAAAGGGGGTTATTTGGGTTCAATCAAAAAAACAGATATGAAACCAGAAATTTCAGCGAAAGTATTTGCCTCAAATCCTCCCCAATTATTAAAACCTATTGTTACTGCTAAGGGAGTACATTTAATTAAAGTTGAGGAAATTACTCACCCAGACTTAACTGAGTCATTACGCTATCAAATTTTGGCAGATTTGTTATCTGATTGGTTAAATAAACAGATGGCTACTATGATTGTAGAAAAGTTATTAAGTACCTAAGCAAAATTAATTACACATATCTAACCCCCTCTTGCCTTTTGCCTCTTGCCTTTTGCCTATCTTCACTAGGAAATTAATTTTGCACGACTACTTAAAATAAGTGGTTTGAAAATACCGCAATATTACGGGACTAATCTATTTACTAATTAAAACCCCTCCGATTGCTCAGAGGGGTTAATGATAATAAGTTTAACGAGTTTTAGCTATTACCACCGAACGCAAATAGCAGTCCACAAAATTACGACTGCTCCTCGCCCACCTTGAATCATCTGCTCGTCATCAGTTAGATCATAAAGGAAACTTTCAGAATCAGTGAATAAATCAGCACCAGCAGGACGAAGATCGGAAATAACAATGTTAGCCATGGTTTTGACTCCTTATGTGAGTAAAAAGACAATTAACTTCGGTTAATTACCTAATTACCATAGTCCCTTACTCATTTTAAAAATGCAAGAGGTTTTAACTTATAAAAAAGACCTAATAGGTGTAGTTAAGTTCAGTACAATCACATCTAGATAGATCAAAAAACTCTTAACTTTTCCTTGTTTTTGCGGAGAGACGGCTTAAAGATAATCTTCAAAACTTGGGGTTTTTACTGAAAATGCTCTTAATCTTCTTTTCTTTTTTCTCATAAGTGCATCAATTATGTCTTTTTTTTTGAGAAGAGTTCTATCTCTCGTCTAAATTAAAATCGGCGTTATATGCTTGCGGGATGATGCAGAATGGGGAAGAAAAATTTTAGTCGGCGATCGCCCTCATGAACAAATCAAGATGAACTGTCCACAATCTGACTCTAATAATATTAGAAAAAACGGTCATAGAAGAGGAAAACCCAAAGTTTGGGGGTTAGAGCGGCTAAAAACTCTAGTTTTGAAAATAGATGAGGTTTAAGCAGCATAATAATGCTTACTTTGAACAATGTGAGGCTCTAGGAAGGTCAACAAATTTACTATAGTTTTGACCTCTAAGATTGCTTTTCAGGCTGACAATCGCTGAAAAGCCTTTTCATTAGGGATTTTAGGCATTTTTTCGAGATCCCTGACAGGAAGTTTTGTACCTACCAGAACAGACAAAAAAACAAAAATGATATTGCAAGCACCTTTGTTTACCTGTTCATCATCTCTGAATTAATGCCTTTTTCCATTTGTCGGGGAGTGATCACTGGACTCGAATCTCCCCTAGTATTTGTTAGGATTAAAACAAGTCATAAATATCTTCAGAGCCTTGATTTAAATAAGGATGCTCTAAGTTAATTCTTAACGTGGAAAATTGCTCAATAATAGCTTCCAATCGCTCCCTTACTGAACTATCCCCTCGTTGATGAGCTTCTAACAATCCATTAGCGACTATTTGACAGCGATTTGTGCCAAAACTATCTTGCTCACTTAACTTTTGCTCTGGTTCTTCTCCTAACCCTAAACCTGACGCTAAAAACTTAGTAAATAAGGGAATTTCTGGCTTAAAATAGGATTGATTCTCCTGATATATCTGAGACAAAATCGGTTTAATTTTTGCATAATTTTCCTTTTCTAGGTACAAGACTCCTGCATCATAACGATGATAATCATCAGGATTGTATAACACCTTAAAATGAAAAAATACAGGCAACTGATTGAGTTGTTTAGTTAGACTAGCCATGCAAGATATCGCTCCTTCATGAGTAATATTAAAATAAACTCTAACTAACTTACTTTTAGGGTTAGGTTCAACATTACTCGCCGCTAAATAAAACCCCTTTTGCAACAAATTTTTCGGCATTCGGATAGCGACAGTTTCTCCTATATTGGGGATAGATTGAGAAGTTTTAAAATGTTTTGCTGGCTCAACATGAAGTCTTAAACCTCCTTTACTCACCACTATCATTCCATCTTCTTCGTAGCGTAAAACTAACCAACCATCGTCAAAATATCCCTCGCCAAAATTGTTATTATGTAATTCTTCCATGAAGGATGTATCTATCCCTAAAACCGTGTCATTTTCTAAATCTAATGAAGAAGAATTACTTGAATTATCCAGAGATAAAATTTTTCGTAAAGAACCATTGTAATAAACCCCATAAAGAAACCCTTGAAGTTGTAAACTAAGATACTTTTTCTGCAACTCTAAAGGTAGATTTTGAAATTTCTCTCGCGCTTCTATCGGTAATTGCCAAGGCTGATAATTAGGATGAGAAATACAAAAATCTGCTTGAATTTCTACAGTGGTAGCAATTTCTTTAAGAAGTTCGAGTAATTGGGAATTAACGGGGAAAACATTCATCATTTTTATCCTCATTGAATACAATTAAAATACGATGTTAGCACCAAAAACAGTAGTTATTGAAGCTTGAGGACGACATAATAAGGTTTTAGCGACCTGTAGCATAGCAATTCCTAAATTACCAAAGACTTTGTGATACTGAATCATTGCTTGAATTTGTTGGATTAATCCTAAACCAGCAAACTGAATTACTCTTTCAATAAAATCAGGGCGAATTTCTAAAATTTCTGGAAAAATTTCTAGGTAATTTTGTATTAAAATCTTTAAGGAAGGTTGAATGTTTTCTAGGGGAATTGTCGCTAATTTGAGAGAAGTTTCAATACTTAGAGTGCGACTAATCACTAAACTATTTAACCAAAGTTGTAAATAACTGCTAATGAGCATCCCTAAATCAAAAGCTGGATCTCCCCAACTCGCTCTTTCCCAATCAATAACACACAGCAATTTTTGATCAAGATTTTGCCAATTTTTAGACAGTAAAATATTGTTGATTTTTAAATCACTATGGGTTAAACAAGAGGGTTGAAAAGCTTGTTTTAATTCTGATATAGCTTGTCCTAAGCTATCGTATTTCTGATAGAGAACAAAAAACTTCAAACCATCAGCAGGAACGACACTAAAGATCTCAGGAGTAATTCTTTCTAACCCTTCAATTAAGAACTTCAAAGGTTCTGGTGAAAGTGGGTTTTTATCTGCTGTCCAAAAGTTTTTATATTCTTCATTTTGGAAAGTTTCTCGATGAAGAAAAGCAGAAAAATAGCCAATGTCTTTTGCAATCTTGATTGGAAAATTAGAAGTCTGATAAAGATTTGTGAGATCCTGATAATCCTCTAGATAATGAAAGACTAAAATTGAGTTATCTGGATCAAAATGAATGACTCTATTCACATAGTTTTTAAGTAGACAAAATTCAGGAAGTTGCCGCAAAAACTCCCGGCTTTTCCATTCCCCAAAAAATTCTCCGATCACTTTTCCTTGTTTCTGATAACGTTCCTGTTTAACCAATAGCTTAGACTGATCAGAAAACGTTACTAATAAATTAAAATTCTTAGCTTCAATTAACTCAACCTTTTCTAAATACTTTTGTCCTGTGTTGAGTAAGTTTTGCTCAGAAAGATAACTAAAAACATTAGATGAATTAAGTGCAAAGACCATTCTACCTCCAATAAACGCTATCATTATTTTTTTATTTGGTTCTTAGAAAGAATATCACTTTTTTGCAAGACTTAAAAGAAATATTTATGTCTTAATTTTGAAATGCCGACCAAAAGTGCAACAGAACCTAGGCAAGAGATTAAGCCGAATCTCTCAAGAGACATGGGATAGATTTGTATCATTTTACATGAGATTGTCAACACAAAAAAGGATAGCAGGGTAAGCTCATCTAATTTGCATAAAATTAGCGATTTTTGCCACTAGACCAATCTGGCAGTGGCAGCTCTCATAAATTATCGGCAGCAAGAATTGACTTTTTTTATCCCTTTCGTCTCTTTTATGCACAAAAAAGATCGCTTGTCAAGAGCGATCGCCAATTAAATTGCCAGTTAAACTGATAGGCTATTCTCTTGCTTGGCAGTGGCAAAATGCCGCTCGATCAGGGAGGGGACATCTTGGGGAGCCACCTGATTATAATGCTTTTTATCGGGCATAACCACCAGATTCGGCCCTTTTTTGCACTGTTTTAAACAGCCGGTTAATTTAATATTCACCGCTTCTCCCAGTCCTTTTTCCCCTAAATCACTCTCTAACCTTTGGCAGACTCTCGCACCGCCATTTTTCCAACAATCGGACTTCTGACAGATTAAGACGGTGGCTTTTTTCGCTTTTGCCGGGGCCACTTCTGGGGTTTTTTCGCCGGATAAATGCTCGATCCCTAGTACCCTAAGTTTTAATTTTCCCGTCTTTGAACAAAGACTACTTTCTCCCGTCACTTTTAGCCATGAGTGGAGAGCAATATTGAGAGATATGTGGTCTCGCAGTGTTTTTTCGGGCTTAAACCAATATTCTCGTTTATCAACACTGATTCTCAGGTATTTTACCTTATATCCGTCCTTGAGGACAAAACCGAGGAATTGACCGACCACTTGAAAGGAAACCATGGTAGTTGTAGATTTTGACATACTTTCTCACTTTTTAGGCTCAGATTGCTAATTTTTCTCAAGGATTAGGCCTGCCAACAGGGTTCCAGCCAACCGATTAAAGAGCCTCGGCAAGTCTCTAGCTGCCGCAGGACAGTCCACAGCTGTAAAAGTTGAGCCGGTCTAGCGATGCAAACCTGTAAAGGCTTATGGAGCAAGCATTTACATTCAATGTCCAGGACCTGCAGCCGGTGGTAGAGCTGCCAGCGCTCCCAAGCACTAAGAGGGAAGATTTTCTCTCCTTCCGATGGCAATTTGTCTATACTCATGGGGCTTTTAATTGAGAAATATTATTAATATAACTCTAGGCTGATGTTCTCAGTATAGCCGACAACTGCAAATAATTATCAATAACCTGAAGAAAAAAAGTTACCTAGTAGCGGCGATCGGCTAAAATCTTGCTATTGTTGGCTGGTGCGCTTTGCCGATCCCGGAATCGCTACCGCCTAGAATTGTCAAAGGGATAAAAATGGAGATAACAAGATTTATTGAGGAAAATTATGGATAAAAAAGCTCAAAAAAACGGTAATTCCGCAATTCTCTATTTTGATGGTGGTTCTCGCGGCAATCCGGGGAGAGCAGCCGGTGCAGCGGTAATAGTTTTAGCCGAGGGTAATTCCTTGACCACGACTAGATATATGGAGAGAGCCACTAATAACGAGGCTGAATACACGGGATTGATTATTGGATTGGAAAAAGCCCAAGAATTAGGCTTAAAAAGCCTAGAAATTCGCGGAGACAGTCAATTAGTCATCAATCAAGTTAAGGGAGACTGGAAGGTAAAAAGCGATAGTTTACGTCCCTTTTATCAGCGTGCTTGTCAATTAGTTGCCCGATTCGATCGCATTAGCTGGTGCTGGATTGAACGAGCTAAAAATAGTTTGGCTGACGCTGCTGCCAATCATTGTCTGGATGCGGCGAAAAAATCGCCAGAAAAACCAAAGGAAGGCGAAACTAATCTCGATATTCTGCTCCAATCCCTGAAACCAGTCCTAAATACCGAAGAATTCGTTTTTTCTTCCCTAACAGCAACAGGACTAGAACAGCTACAATTAACTCCTATCTGCCAATTTCAGGAAGAGGAAGGCCTAACGGTGATTATTCCCCGTCAGCAAGCCGATCGCACGGGTTTGCAGTACAAATATATTTATAGACAAATTACTCTTTCTGTGCATTCCAGTTTAGCAGCGGTGGGATTTTTAGCGGCAATTAGCGAGAAACTGGCCGAAGCGGCAATTAGCGTCAATGTCATTTCCGGTTATTATCACGATCATTTATTTATCCCTAGGGATAGGGTGACAGAAGCGATGGCTATTCTCGAAGAAATTAGCCGCTCATAACAGGAGTCAGAAGTCAGTATTCAGTATTCAGTATTCAGTTACCAGATGTGAGTTTTCAATTCACTGTTTACTGTTCACTGATCACTGAAAAAACAGGATTTAGGATTATTTGCCCTCCTCTGAGGAATTTTTCACCGTTTCTTCTAGGAGAACTACCGGTTCTTTTTCCCGCTGCTGCGAGCGGATGATATCGATGGTACTTTTCAGGACACTAGCGATGGGAACTGCTATCAATAAACCGAGAATTCCTGCCACTTTGCCCCCGATAAAAAGAGATAAAATAATCCAGACGGGATTAAGTCCGATCATACCTCCCATTAACCGCGGGGCGATGACATTATCATTAATTTGACCGACAATAATGGTCAGGGTCAAAACTTTTAACCCTAACCAAAAATCTTGAAACATCAGTAGGGTACTAATGCCAATAATGGTAAAGGCACTGGCAAAAGGAATTAATGTAGTTAGACCGATCGCCACCCCGAATAATAGGGCATAATCGACCTTGAGAATCACAAAAACAAAAATTTGAGCAAGGCTGAGAATTCCCGCTAAAATGGTTTGACCGGCAAAATAGGTTTCAAAAGTTTGACGAATAATCGTTCTTAATTTGAAATTCCAGGGGGACGGAATCCAGCTAAAAATTCCCTCCCAAATTTGTTCGCCATAGAGAACAAGAAAGACAGTTAGAACCAGAACAAATAGAATGTTTAAGATACTGTTGATAGTTCCCAGTACAAAGCTCAGTAATTGAGTGCTAAGAGTTTGTAAAACATTGGTTAGTCGTTCCGATAACTGGGTGATTGATTGCTCGATATAAATCGCATATTTCTGAGTTTTATCCCACTTTTCTAAATTTTGTATCTGTTCGGTTCCCGACTCGATCCACTGGGGCAAACTATTGATTAAACTGCTTAATTGTTCGACAATCTGGGGAATTAAAATTAAACCTAAAACAATCAAAATTAATAGGGCAATTAAAAAGACAATAGCGATCGAACCACTGCGATTAACCCCGCGTCTTTGCAGCAGTTTGATGGGAACATCTAAGACAAAAGCTAGTAAACTAGCAGTGACAAAAATACTGACTAAGGGTTCTAGGTAGCTAAATAATTGGAATAATAACCAGCCATTGAGAAATAAGAGCGGAAAAACTAGACTTAGCCGCAACCAACGAGGTAGTTGCTTAAAAAGCTCTATCATATAATTAATTTTTTTCTGAGAGAGTATCGAGGTAAAAAGAGACTTTTCTAACCAGAAATCCTCTTTCAATCTAGCATCTCCTCGTTACTTTTCTGGTCCAAGCAACCCTGAAACTCTTATCCTAACCTTATGGAGCTAAGCGGATTCGAACCGCTGACCCCCTCAATGCCATTGAGGTGCTCTACCAACTGAGCTATAGCCCCTTGAAGACCATTTTTTAGTATAGCTTAAATAGAATTATTTTGTCAAGGGGTGACGAGAAAAAAAATTTGTCACTCCAAAGGCGATCGCTGATAAGACAAGGGTGAAACAATCGCCCCCATTTAGACAGGAGCCGGAATTTGGGTTAAATAGGTTAAACAGTGACCCATGAGGAAATAAACTACTAACATAGCCGCTGCCGCTGCTGCCACTAAGGTTCCTGCCAGCATCAAGGAAAACTCTTGCTTGTCGAACGCTTGCTGCATCAGATGCAATGACCAAGCCACAAGACCGAGGTCAAAGATGAGAATCGGAACTAACATATTTTAAATTTTGTTAACTTTCATCTATTCTAATACATAATTTTCCCCAGGGATAATCGGACGGAAGTTAAAAACAGGGATTTTTTGCCGGTGTCTCGATCACGGCTGTCAGCCGACAGCCATTAGCTTTCAGTAATAAACCGCCCGCAAATTTAAATTGCTTGTTGAGATTAGGCAAGAGGCAAGCGGCAAGAGGCAACAGTAAGCGGTTAAAATGTGTCTTAGCTTAGGTCTAAACCTTGCTCTTCTTGGGTTGCAGCCTAAAGAAATCCTTTTCCCGAAAAACCGACTTAATCACTAGATTAAGTTCTGCAAATCTTGCCCTCATTTTCCCTGGCTAACGCACGGGTACTTGTTGATTTTGCAGATAATTTTTGACCTCAGCGATGGTTAATTGACCATAATGGAGCAAAGAAGCCAATAAAGCCGCTTCTGCCCGCCCTTCCGTCAATGCTTCGTAGATATGCTGACAATTGCCCGCTCCTCCAGAGGCAATCACAGGAATCTCCACCCTTTCAGCGATCGCTTTTGTCAAGGCCAGATCGTAACCCGCTTGCGTGCCGTCGGCATCCATACTGGTAACTAACAACTCACCCGCCCCGCGTTTTTCCACTTCTTGGGCCCATAATAAAGCATCAATACCCGTATTTTCGCGTCCACCCCGAACATAAACCTCCCAACCGGGGTTATGCCCATCCTTGCGTCGTCTAGCATCAATCGCCACCACAATACACTGTTTTCCAAAGCGATCGCTGGCTCGATCGAGCAATTCCGGCTCGCGCACGGCAGCCGAGTTAATGCTGACTTTATCGGCCCCGGCTCTTAACAAATTTTTAATATTTTCTAAGGATTGGATACCGCCACCCACTGTCAGAGGAATAAAAACCTGTTCCGCCGTACGATAGACTACATCAATAATCGTGTCCCGATCTTCATGGGTAGCAGTAATATCAAGAAAAACCAACTCATCGGCCCCTGCCTGATTATACAAGCGAGCTAACTCCACGGGGTCGCCAGCATCCTGAAGATTGACAAAATTAACCCCTTTAACCACCCGACCTTTATTGACATCCAAACAAGGCAAAATCCGCTTCGCTAACATATCCTAGACTCTTGATTGTAACAATGGCCATCAAACGATCGCACAATTCCCCCCCGGCTGCCGAGGAAAATCTGCTCACTCCCAATCCCACTATAGAAGAAACGGAAAAAGCAGCAGCGCAGATTCGTCCCCAATCCCTAGAGGATTATATCGGTCAACAGGACTTAAAGGCTAATCTAAAAGTCACCATCGCCGCAGCCAAAGCTAGACAAGAAGCGATCGATCATTTGCTCTTCTACGGACCGCCGGGGTTAGGAAAAACCACCATGGCTTTAATTTTAGCGGCCCAGATGGGAGTAAATTGCCGCATTACCGCCGCCCCCGCTTTAGAGCGTCCCCGGGACATTACCGGCATCCTGATCAATCTTCAACCCCGGGATATTCTTTTTATCGACGAAATTCATCGACTGAATCGGGTGACGGAGGAGTTATTATACCCAGCGATGGAAGATTATCGCCTGGATGTGACGATTGGCAAGGGTCAAGCGGCGAAAATTCGCAGTATTTCTTTACCTCCCTTTACTTTAATCGGTGCTACTACCAAAGTTGGCTCTTTAACTTCCCCTTTACGCGATCGGTTTGGCCTGATTCAACGTCTGCGTTTCTATACAATCGAGGAATTGACGGCAATTATTCTCAGAAGTGCCACTATTTTTAATATTCCCATTACTGAAGCGGGTGCGATCGAAATTGCCCGTCGCAGTCGGGGAACTCCACGCATTGCCAATCGTTTATTAAAACGAGTACGCGACTATGTACAGGTGAAGGGAGAAACGGTGATTACTCCCCAGTTAGCTGATCAGGGATTAAATGAATTAAATGTGGATTCTATGGGTTTAGATTGGACCGATCGATTAGTATTAAAGACGATGATCGAACAGTTTCAAGGTAGGCCTGTGGGATTGGAAGCGGTAGCGGCAGCCACGGGAGAAGATGCCAAGACGATCGAGGAGGTGTATGAGCCTTATTTATTACAAATAGGTTATCTTAATCGTACTGCCCGGGGTCGCGTAGTCACGGCAGCCGCCTACGAACATTTAGGCCTACTGGCGAAATTGCCGAAAAATAAGGATCGGAGTTTACCTTTGTTTGAGTTGTAGTTTTCTAGATAGGGCTGGCTGAATAAATCTGAAAACCTTGTTGGATTAAGACTTTTTCCGGGGGAAAATTCACACCCCACACCCCACACCCTAAAACCCTAATTACCTGGGTTTTAGCTTATTGGTGTCTTTAAATACCGGCTTGACTGCGTGAAATCACACAAGTCTTTATATAAAGGTCTTATCATAGTGATAGTAGCAAATTACATTGTTGTGATTGCTTGCCGCTTCTCATCTAGACTGTATTGGGATTGGTCAAAGCTAATTGCAATAGTGATCTTTTATAGTCAACATTTTTTAAGTCTGTTAGCGCCCTATGTCTGTCGTAAATCAAGAAAATCTTAAACTCGAAACTCTCACCCTGTTTCAAAAATACCAAAAAACAGGAGATAATAAGTTACGGGATCAAATTATGAAGTTAAACCTAGGATTAGTCAGAAGGGAAGCTCATCATTGGGTCAATCAATGCCATGAAAATTACGAAGATTTAGTGCAAGTTGGCTGTATGGGACTAATTCGGGCGATCGAGCGTTTTGACAGCAGCAAAGGTCATGCTTTTAGTTCCTTCGCTATTCCCTATATTCGCGGCGAAATTCAACACCATCTGCGCGATAAAGGTTATACAGTTCGTATTCCTCGTCGTTGGTTAGATTTAGGCAGACAAGCGGCCAATGTGCGTCGGCATTTCCAAACTGTCCACAATCGTCAACCCAATGATACGGAAATCTCCCTCGCTTTAAATATTTCGATCGAAGAATGGCAAGAGGTAAAACTGGCTTTCCAAAACCGTGAACCCCTCAGTCTCGATGTGACGGTTAATAACGATGAAGATAATAATACTTGTTTAAAAGACCTCGTTCCCGATCCCCGTTATCGCAGCTTTCAACTTTGTCAAGAGGATCGCATTCGTGTACAACAAGCTCTCGCTCAATTAGAAGAGAAAACCCGTCATATTCTCGAATTTGTCTTCCTTAAAGATCTTACTCAACGGGAAACCGCCGAACAATTAGGTATTAGTGTCGTTACCGTCTCCCGTCGGGTGAAAAAGGGTTTAGAAATGCTCAAGGAAACTATGATCCAAGAGGCATTTTAGCCCAATTATCGGTTCTCTTGACATCCTCGCCGCCGTAAAACGGACGGCGATTCCTCACCACGCCACCTTTTTAGAATGGTCGCTGAATGGGGTTGACGCTTCACGGG
>MTBT01000337.1 GCA_002282935.1 Microcystis sp. LSC13-02
GTAGAAAATCGTGTCGGTTTTCATGAGTTCGCTCTATCCCTCTGGTGCGTGACGGGGTTCCGAAGGATTATTTTTGACTTTTTTGGGGTTACTTGCCCTCGGACTGCCTATAAAGAGCGATTTTAGCCAATTCCAGCGCTTTTTTAGTAAGGATAGCATCCAAGAAAGGGGGAAAGGAAGATAAGGAAATTATATCTCTACTGGCGAAAGTCGTCCCTCTACCGGTTTAAATTCGTCCTCTAATAGCCAATTTTCCGCTTCCTCGACTTGTTAGCTCGCTTGTTCATCTCATGCCAGAAACAAATTCTTGTAACGTAATTCCAGCAGTACGAATAAGACTACGAAGCGTACCTTTTGCCACTTCACGATGATCAGGAACAGAGAGTGTTACCTGTTCACCCTCCTTAACCATAATGATATGGCTTGCACTTTGACGCGCAACTTGCCAGCCGAAGGTTTCAAATATTCGGACTACTTCACGTCCGCTGAGAACAAGGAAGAGCAGAGGACATGATTAGGCCATTACCTCTACTTGACAAGTTTCAATCGTGAGCGGTAGTCCACGTTCTGCACGAACTTCAAGGCAAGCGATAATCGCATCTCTGATATTTTCCAGAGCTTCTGCTCTCGTTTGACCTTGGCTGACACAACCCGGAATACTGGGGCATTCTACAACCCAAACCCCATCCTCGTCACGGTCAAGTGTTACAGTCAACTTCATAACTTCTCACCATAATCTCCCAGCTTATATTTTACCTATTAGGGTCTAAGTTGGTTAAGTAGCGATCGCTAATTCTTGCTAAACAGCATATAGAATAAGGGTTTTGAAGAAAAGCGTCAAGGAGATAAGGAAATTATATCTCTACTGGCGAAAGTCGTCCCTCTACCGGTTCAAAGGTGAGTACCACCTGATAACCCTCAGACGGATCGTACACGCGACAGTTTCCTGAAGATTCAGCCAGTAAAAGCAAGACATAGGGAGGAGATAGCAGCGGATCGCTCCAAACCTCGGCAAAATTCCAATTATTATCGGCTAGGTTGGCTGCAGGGGATAACGTCATAGGGGTTTTCTGCATCGAGCCAATGTTTTCTAGAATGGGGAGAGAATTAATTGCCATCGCTCCATGATTCAGAGTATTTCGTCCTCTTGGTTGTCTGAGTATTCCTCGGCAGTTGCCGCGGGAATTTGCGCTATTTTAGTCTTTTTTGGTTGGTTATGCCTACACTTTAACCTGATCGGCCTAGCTTTCATCCTACTAGCGATCGCCTATGTGGTGGGAGGATACGAAAGTACCCAAGCAGGATTAACGACTTTATTCGAGGAAAAAGAACTGGATGTGGACCTCTTAATGATTGTAGCGGCGTTGGGGGCGGCGATTTTGGGACTCTGGGATAGTAATTACTATCTCATCATCGATGGAGCCATTTTAATCCTGATTTTCGCCATTAGTGGCGCATTAGAACAGATTGCCATGGCGAAAACCGATCGCAATATTCGTTCTCTCATGGCTATGACTCCCGATACTGCTAGATTAATCACGGGAGACGGCGAAAAAGAGGTTCCTATAAAGCAATTAAACATCGGTGATACAGTTTTGGTCAAACCGGGTGAATTAATCCCCATTGACGGCATTATTATGGAGGGAAACAGTCCCATCAATCAAGCGCCAATTACCGGAGAATCGCTTCCCGTGGATAAAACCATCGGGGAAGAAGTCTTTGCGGGAACTCTCAACGGTGCGGGAGCGCTACGTTTAAAGGTGGAAACTCCCCCCGAAAGTCGCTTAATTGAAAGGGTGATTCGTTTGGTAGAAAAAGCGCAAAATGAATCCCCTCCCTCCCAACAGTTTATCGAAGGTTTCGAGCGGGGTTATGCGAAAATTATCGTGATTTTGGGCTTAATTTTCGGGATTTTACCGCCTTTTTTCTGGGGTTGGACCTGGGAAACCACTATCTATCGGGCCTTAATTTTTCTCGTGGTGGCCTCTCCCTGTGCTTTAATGGCCTCAATTATGCCAGCTTTGTTATCGGGTATCGCTAACGGGGCAAAACAGGGGATTTTATTCAAAAATGGCGCAAGATTGGAGATGATCGGCCGCCTACGAGCGATCGCTTTTGATAAAACCGGCACTCTCACCCTTGGTAAGTTGCAAGTGGTGGAAATTGTCCCTATCCATGCAGTCAGCGAAAATGAGGTGTTAGCGGTGGCTGCATCCCTAGAATCCTGTTCCGAACATCCCATCGCAGAGGCAATTACCAGCACAGCGATCGAACGTGGTATAAATTTCTTCAGTGCTAATCAGGTACAAGCGGTATCGGGACGGGGTATCACGGGAAAAATTGCCGATAAGTCGGTATCTGTGGGCAATTTTGCCTATATTCGTGACCATATTTCCGATCTTGACCAGAATATCTTAGCTATCCGCGAACGTTTACAAAAAGAAGGTAAAACCCTCGTCTGGGTAGTACGGGAGAACCAAATTATCGGTGCGATCGCTGTGGGCGATACCCTTCGTGACTCGGCAGTTAATCTGGTGGAGAAACTAAAAAAGAGCGGTATCGAACATATCGTTTTAATTACGGGTGATAATCAACAAAGTGCCGATAAAGTCGCTAAAAAACTCGGCATTGAGGAGGTTTACGCTGATTTACTGCCCGAAGATAAGTTAACCGTCATCCAAAATCTGCAAGAAAAATATCACACTGTTGCTATGGTGGGGGATGGCATTAATGACGCACCCGCTTTAGCTATGGCTAATGTGGGGATTGCCATGGGAAAAGCTGGTAGTGATGTCGCCTTGGAAACAGCCGATATTATCCTCATGTCCGATAATTTAGCCAAAATTCCCAGTGCTATTAACCTCGGTCGTCGTGCCAATCGCATTGTTAAACAGAATATCACTTTCGCCCTCGCATTTATCGGCATATTGCTAATAGCCAATTTTGCCGGTGATATAACTTTACCTCTAGGTGTCATCGGTCATGAAGGATCGACGGTATTAGTGACTCTCAGCGGTTTAAGATTGTTGAAATAGGGATAAAAATAACGAGAACTATGGGTGAAATACAGGCAATCCGAGGCACAAAAGATATTTTACCGGCGGAGGTCGGTTACTGGCAGTGGTTAGAGGAAACCACTTGCAGAATTTTAGCGACTGCGCTGTATCAAGAGATACGAACTCCTATTTTTGAACAGACGCAACTTTTTGAACGGGGTATCGGGGAAGCGACGGACGTGGTAGGTAAAGAAATGTACACTTTCCTCGATCGCGGTCAACGTTCCCTGACTTTGCGACCAGAAGGAACAGCTGGGGTCGTTCGCGCCTACATTGAACACAAATTACAGGCTGCAGGAGGAGTACAAAGACTCTGGTATAAGGGGCCGATGTTTCGTTATGAACGTCCGCAAGCGGGTAGGCAGCGACAGTTTCATCAAATCGGGGTCGAATTATTGGGAAGTGATGACCCTAGGGCGGATGTGGAAGTAATTACCCTTGCCAGCGAGATATTAAAAGCTGTGGGGCTAGAAAACCTAAAATTAGACCTTAATTCCCTGGGAAATGCCCAAGATAGGCAAAATTATCGTCAGGCCTTGCTAGATTATTTGACTCCTTACAAAGCTGATTTAGACGCGGATTCTCAACAGAGATTAGAAAAAAATCCCCTGCGAATTTTAGACAGTAAGGACGAGAAAACCAAGATTATCTGTGAGAATGCCCCCAGTATTCTTGAACATCTCGGCAGTGATTCTCAAAAGCACTTTGAACGGGTACAATCTTTACTAACGGATTTAGGAGTTATCTATAATCTTAATCCCTGTTTAGTGCGAGGATTGGACTATTACACCCATACGGCCTTTGAAATTCAGTCCGATGATTTAGGCTCTCAAGCGACGGTTTGCGGTGGTGGTCGTTATGATGGTTTAATAGCTCAATTAGGTGGTCTAGACACACCAGCAGTGGGTTGGGCGATCGGTTTAGAACGTCTGATTATACTATTACAACAAAAGCAATCTTTATCTTTTTTGGTTCCCGATTTTTATCTCGTCTCCAAAGGAGAAAAAGCTGAGGAGCGCAGTGTGGTATTAGCACAGGAATTACGCAGATTGGGGTTTAGCGTCGAGTTGGACTTAAGCGGCAGCGCTTTCGGGAAACAATTTAAACGGGCCGATCGAGCTAAGGCCGTGGGCTGTATAATTTTGGGGGATGCTGAGGCTGAAAATGGCACGGTACAACTGAAATGGATGGCCACCCAAGAACAAATTAGTCTAACCCAAGCGGATTTATTGACACAAGCAAGGGAATTAAAAGCACAAATCTCTCGGCACAAATCCTAAGTTTTAGCGTCATAGGCAAACATTAGGCCTAGGCTAAGATTATGGAATTTATACTGCAAAAACAAGGGGAGAATCACGGACGCACAATTTCTACTGATTCCCTAGAAATTGTCTCGGGAAACTATCGTCTCTTGGCCCGTCTGGATTCTCCTTTTGCCCATATCGAAGTGCGTATCGATTACGAATCTCCCGAAAGTAGTGAACGATATACTCATTATTATCGATCGGATGCCGGGGGTTGGCTAGAAATTTTTTCCTATCGAGATTTAGGAATAGGTAGCTGGAAAATTCGCTGTTATGGGGATATTCTGGCAGAATTAGAGGGGCAAGGTTGGCAAGAAACGTTAACTTTAATTGTTACTCCTGTTAAGATCAATTATCTGGCTCAATTAGAACAGTTAATTAAAACCGAAATTGAACCTTTATTAGCACAAGAATCCTCTCCGGAGATGGTAAAATTAGAACTGGCTGATTTAACCAATAATTCCGCCTTTGTTTTTGATTTATGCCTACCAGAGGAAACAATGATTGCTAGAGAAGGGGTAACTCTAGAACTGCCGGAACCGGCTAATATGAAAAAGAGCCTTCAAAGTTTATCTAATCGCAATTCTGCACCCCTACCTCCGAAAATATCTGGTGCTAATTCTCGCCGAAAATCACCGCAACTGCCCCCAATTCCTAAAAATAAATAGGGTTTGCTGCAAAAGTTTGTCGGTGGGATTAGGAGTCGGTCGTCGGTCGGGAAAGTCAGAACAAGGAGTATATGGTTCGCATACCTACCCATAGAAGACCCACCCATCCGGGCCAGATGCTGAAAGAGGAATTTTTGCGGCCGATGGGCATCACACAACGTCAACTCGCCGATGCGATTGGGGTTCCTTACCAGCGAATTAATGAAATTGTCAACCGTCGCCGGGGGATTACCGAAATTTTGGGTTAAAGCCCCGTCCTTTTAGGACGGCTTTTTAAACTATAGCTTGTTAACTTAACTTTTATTGTGCTATACTGATGTTTTCTAAGTACCCCCTGCGTAAAATGTTTGTCTTAGAGTTTAAAGTTAAAGCTAAAACTCAACAGTATCAAGCCATAGACGATGCTATTCGTA
>MTBT01000338.1 GCA_002282935.1 Microcystis sp. LSC13-02
CTGCCAAATTGTTGAGACTGGCGGCGGTATTGGGATGATTGTCTCCTAATTGTTGTTTGATGATAGCTAAAGCTTGTTTGTAGAGGGGTTCGGCTTCGCTGTATCTTCCTTGAGACTGGTAAAGTAATGCCAAATTGTTGAGACTGGTGGCGGTATTGGGATGGTTGTCTCCTAATTGTTGTTTGATGATAGCTAAGGCTTGTTCTGCTAGAAGAATCGCCTCGTTATATTTCCCCTGCTGATACAATTGAATAACTTGCTGATTTAATCTTTCTGCTTCGGCTAATTTATCTTGCGGTGAAGCCTGAGAAATCACCTGTCCCACCGTTGGGGTTAAGATGACTCCCGATAATCCCATCATCCCGGTAATGACGACAACCGCTATCCCTGATTTGATTGATACTTTCATTGGTTTTTTATCCCTAGAGTTTATTGATAGGCAAAAACATTAACTTGAATAAATTTGTCGGGTTGAGACTTGTGCTGTAATAAAATTCTGATTTTTTATGCCGTTTTACTGCTAAAAACAACCTCACCACAGTTATAACATACTTGAGCGGGGATTTTTTCAACTAGGATTAGGCTGCCATCAATCCTAAAAGTTTGAACAACTAATTTTTCTTCGGCATCTTTTGAACCACATACATGACAAATAAACATAATTATCTCCTCAACTGTAGAACATTTAGATTAGCGGTCGAATTAAGGGAACAGGTAAGAGTTTCTGCTGGTTTTCCCAATTTTAACAATACCCAACTTAAACGCACAACAGCTTAACAGCCATCATCCATGATTCAAATTTCATGCTTACTTCCTCTGTAAAATGCAATTAGTTGTTTTAAGTACCATATTTAGTATAAGGACGTTTATAAGGTGGTTGTAGTCCCAAAACAATATCCTCCCTCTTAACACCCATTGAAATTAAATCCTCTGCTGGATTCAATTCCGTTAAATTTTGTTGTAGCCAAATCTTATTATCACGAATATCAAAATGAACAATCGAGCGGTAAACTCGTTTTAAACCTTCCCATCCTACATTCATCCACTGATAATGATCCCGTTCTACATCAAATATTAATTGTACTTCTACATCTTCACTGGTAACATCTTCTGCTACATAGCGACTTAACAAATTTTGCACTGCTTGACGATATTTTATGAGTTTATCTTTATCCATTGTGTAATTACCTCCTTGACTGGATCATAAATAATAAGTGGAACTTGATACTGTTTAATTGCTATTTGAGTAAACTCCATCTGGAAAAATGTATCAAAAGCGTCTATGGGAATTGCTAAATATAATGAGCGATTAGGTTCAATTGTAGAGAGTGCTAACCGATAACTCAAGAATTGACCCAAAGCCGCATAAAAATCAGTAATAGCAGAAGCATTAAGAAAACTTTTAATTTCTACAGCTATTTTCTCACCATTTCGCTCTGCTTCTAACAGTCTCTCTGCTGCTAGATCAACCTGAAAATTAATTCCCCCAAACTTTAATTTTAAAGGGTCTGCTGTAATGACCCATTTTTCTTTTTCTAATGCCCGTTTTACTGTAACATGAAAAATATCTTGAGCCGACACTATTTTCCCTCCGTACAAAAGTAGTAGCCATCATCCACGATTTACCCTTCATCCTTACTCCCTCTCTAAAATTTCATTAATTGTTTTAGCCAATTCCTGAACCTGCGAAGTATCCCCTAACTGATTATAACTACCCTTCGCCTTAGTTAACCACTGTATCGCCTCATCCTTATTTCCCAAGAGACGATAAGCTATTCCTAAACCCGCTTGTATCTCCGCTTGCACTGACAAATTCTCGGTATTTGTTGCCAGTTTTAACGCTTTTTCATAAGGTTTTTTTGCCAACTGAGGTAAACCAATCTTAAGGTAAGTATCACCCAATAGTTGATAAACCGTAGCAACCTGACTATTTTGCTTCACCAATCCTTCCAATACCTCAACCGCATCCCCATACAACCCATAACCTCGATAAAGATGCGCTAAAACTAACCCTGCTTCCTCTGGTGATAATTGCTGCTGTTGAACAGTTTTAACAGCATCTAAAACCGTTGTTTTCGTCTGTTCATCTAATATTGTAAACCCGACTTTTTCATCATCACTTCTAGAAGACGCACCATTATCAGCTTCTATGGTTACTCGATATCGCTCTCCTGCTTCCAGAGGAGGTTCACCAGGATAGACTATTTCAGTTTTGTTTGTCTGCGTTTCCCAATTAACCCCATCTATTTTGACAGTATAATTAGTTGCACCCGGAACAGCATTCCACCGCAGGGGAGGACGATTGGTAAGAATATTCGTTTGACGAGGAGTAATTAGATAAGGTAATTTTGCTAAAGCTTTCTCTGTTTTTCCTGTTGGACGGAGGGTTGTATTATTGCTATTGGGAAGTGGAATCACAGGATTTCCCCGAGGACAGCCACTAGAAACAATATACCTTCCCGGTTTAACCGTCCACTTCTTGAGATTACTACAATAAACCTGAACAGAAGCGTTAGCTGCTACTTCTAACTTATCCTCAAAACTGAGGGTAAGTCCGACAGAAGCAGGAAGCGGTTTTTTCCATTGTGTTTTTTTAACGTTAACTTTCCCTTTTACCTCAAAAATCGTGTTAACTCCAACAGTGTTACTGAAAGTCGCCGACGAAAATCCTACCGTAATTAATATCAGGGAAATGGGGGTAAAGAGTTTGAGAAATTTATTCATAACTAGAATCAATTGAGGTTTTGGATTTAATTAGTTTCGTTGTTGAACTTTAGTCCTCATCTGGTGCGATTTCAGAAAACGGGGTTTTTCGTCTAGAGTCACAACCTGACTTCACTTATCATGCTACTACAACTTAAAACCTCACCATTCCCTAATCTTCCCTATGGGGTTGGAGACAAGCTTTGCACCCTCACTGAAGGAGTAATTTCCCACTTCCACTCGCAACTATAGAATTAGCTATAATAAAATTACCACAGGTATCATCTTCATATTTCTGGAAACTATATGACCTTAAAACAATTAGACCGAATTACTTTTAACTCCAAAATTATGGCAGGTCAAGCCTGTATTCGAGGAATGCGTATTCCTGTTTCTTTAATTCTTAATCTACTTGCTAACGAAAAGCCGATAGAGGAAATATTAGAGGAATACCCTGACCTAGAAAGAGAAGATATTCACCAATGTTTATTATATGCTTCTTGGTTAGCCAGAGAACAAGTTCATCATTTTGAATTAATCGAGCAATGGAGATAGAGTTTCTAGCCGATATGGGGATTTCTCTGCGTACAGTCTCATGGTTAAGAGAACAAGGTTATGATGTCGTTCATCTTCGAGATGAAGGCTTACAAACTTTATCTGATCAGGAAATTCTTGCCAAAGCAAAAAGAGAAAAGCGGATAATTTTAACTGTCGATCTAGATTTTTCTCAACTTCTCGCTATTAGTGGTGATAATTTACCAAGTGTCATCCTATTCCGTTTAGGCAATGAAAACTACAATCTAATTAATCAGCGTTTAACTATAGTTTTACGAGATTGTACAAAAGCATTAAAGACGGGAGCAATTGTGTCAGTGACAGATCGTATTTTTCGGATTAGACTTTTACCAATTTAAGATTTTTGCTTTATAGCGTTCCTGGAGTCTTCCCGTTAATTCCATCTTAAATATTGTGTTCCAAAAGCGAACACCTTTATTATTGAGTACAAATTATAACATTGGCAAATAATCTCCCTGTCCTCTGTGTCTCTGTGGTTAATTACACTTCGTTTCTGAATAGTCACCAATAATTATAGGTTCTTTGTTGGGAATTTTGACAATAATTTCGACAGTTCCACCTAATGCGTTAACTACTTCGCGCAGTGTATTTAGCTCTAGATTTTACTCTTGTTTAAGTCTAGGTACTATTGATTGCTGTACTTCAAGATACTTTGCCAATTCTGATAAAGATAAACCTAGTTTTTCCTGCAAATACTTAAGCGTAAGTTCCTCCAGATAAATTTGGGAAGCTCTTGCTTTAATAATTGCTTGTCGTTCTCCACAAAGTTTATTAAATTCTTCCGAGAAGTTGGTATATTCTTTCATGACTTTTCTTCCTTAAGTTTTTCCAGATATTTTTGATAACGTTGATCTGCTATAGGAATATTTTCTTTGTACCATCTTTTGTTACCTGACTTGTTCCCCCCAACAAGTAAAATTGCTTGTCGATGAGGATCAAAGGCAAATAAAACACGCCAAGGTTCACCTTTATACTGAATACGAAGCTCTTTCATATTCTTAAAAGAAGATCATTCAATGGTATCAACTCGTGGTCTCCCCAGTGCTGGTCCAAGTTTCATCAATACAGTTAAAACAGCAAATACTTCATTTTGAAGTCCCTGTTCTTGTTGATAAAACCAGAACCTAAAATCTGGATCAAATATAATATTCCATTCCATAACTATAATGTAGTCTATACATAAAATAATGTCAAACTTTCAGTTAAACATTCGGCTCTCTTGCCATCATCAGTATAAATTATAACATCGGTGAATAATCTCTGTGTTCTTTGTGTCTCTGTGGTTAATTCCCCTCGATGATCTCCGTACCTCGCTCCAACTCGAAAATGCTATGATAAAAGTAAACTATCACTAAGGAAACTTTAATCATGACTAACTTACACAATCATTCAATATCTAACACATCCGAAGAGCCTGAGTTATCAATGGAAGAACTCGATGCTAAATGGGATGCGCTAGAAAATGACCCTGAATTTCGCAAAAAACCTTTTTGGCAAAGAATTGTTGAGATTGGTAAAGTTGTTCCCCAATCAGAATGGCGAAAACACTTACCTACAGACTTTGCGCGTAATTTTGAACACTATATGTACGGTGCACCGAGAGAAGATGAGGAAGAATGAAACAAATTTTCGCAAAACATTTACCTGACCAGATAATTTAGGTTATCATTAACTTATTCTCTTTAATCTAAAAGGAAACTTTAATCATGACTAACTTAAACAATCATTCAACCTCTAACACATCCGAAGAGCCTGAGTTATCAATGGAAGAACTCGATGCTAAATGGGATGCACTAGAAAATGACCCAGAATTTTTAGCAAAACCTATCTGGCAACAAATTATAGAAATTGGTAACGTTGTTCCCCAATCAGAATGGCGAAAACACTTTCCCAGAGACTTTGCGCGTAATTTTGAACACTATATGTACGGCGCACCGAGAGAAGATGAGGAAGAATGAGAACAATTTTCTTAGATACATCCTATTTACAGGCTCTTGCTGATTTTGGCGATAATCTTAATCCATTAGCTACAGCTATGACAGGACGACTCCGTAACTTTAGAGGTGTTACCAGTGAAATGGTTCTGACAGAATTACTCAATGCTTTATGCAGTAGAGGGGAATATTTACGCAAATCAGCTATTCGTCTAACTCATAGATTACGCAATGACAGCAAAACCATAATTATTCCCCAAACCAGTGAACAATTTCAGCAAGCTTTTGATTTTTATCAAAGACGATTAGATAAAGGTTACAGTTTAACTGATTGTGCTTCCATGCAGATTATGAGACAACTGGAAATCAATGAAATCTTAACCTTTGATAAGCATTTTCAGCAAGAAGGATTTAGCGCATTACTCAGAGAATAGTCAGTAAATTTTACTTCACTTTAATTTTTTCCTCGCTTCATATAACCATTGCTCCTCCTCTGTATTAATTACCCTCCCTTGAGCTAAATTAAGACATTTACGCCAATTTTCCTGAGATAATTTCTTGTCTTCTTTTTCTAAAAGTTGAGCATAAATACAAAAAGCAGCACCGGGATTGCGGATAAATTTCTGATAAGCTGGATTTTCAGCGATACCAATAGCAACTAAAAGATTAGGAATTGCATCTTCACTGCGATTTTGCTTAAATCTGGCCCAGCCTAGATTTTTATAAATACTATATTTTTGTACTGCTAAATTGCGTTTCTCATCTTCAGTAAATTGGTCTAGTTTTTCATCTTTTTCTGCTAATAATCTCTTGGCTTTTTCCAGTAACTCTACTGCTTCTGCATTCTTATTATCGCGCAGATACCAATAAGCGAGATTATTATAAGCATCTATAAAACCACCTTTTGCCGCAATTAAATAGTGTTTCTTCCCATTAGTCAAATCCTGTAAATCTTCATAAAGTGTTGCCAACTTATAATGAGCATCTAGATTATCTGCATCTAACTCAATTGCTTTTAAATACTTTTCTTCTGCTAAGGCTAAATTAGGAAGTTCTTGGCTTGCTGGCGGAGGAGATTGTAAACGGCTTCCTTCTTGCTTATAAAACTCAGAAAACCAAGAGAAATTTAGATAAATTCCCAAGAGAAAAGCAAAGACTATTACTGTTACAGAAAACTGTATTTTTTCATGCCAATGTTCAGCAATCCTACGAAATTTCATTAACTTAACAAAACCCTTCTGGCGCGTTCGTGTGAGAGCATTTTCAGTTTGTAATAAAGAAATGAAAGTCGAAAAAATAACACCCCCTATTTCTAGCAAACCTGAACCACCACTAAGAAACCGAGTAGCAATCGTTCCGATTAATGTAAAATTAACCCCTAATAAAACCAGTTTACCGATTCTCAATAGCCAATCAAAGCGATTGCAAGGATGCAGAGATTCCCTACTTTCTAAATGCCACCACCAAGCCTTATCAGAAATAGGTAAAGTCTCCCGATATTCAGCTAAGTCAAGAACTTGAGTAATTTTGTAGCTTTTCTGTTTTAATCTATTATCTTGTTCGATTAATTTTGACCGCATATCAACCGAAATTTCCGCCTCAGCTTCCATTTGTTTATGAAGAACATCTCTGGCGGCAATAATTTCTAAAGCCTGTTCTTTTTTCAGAGATTTATTATGAGAAGTATCTAAATAATTTAGAGCATTCTGGTAACGCTCTAAAGCAACTTGAAAGGGTGTCGGCACAGGTGCAGGAGAATTCATATTATACAATCCTAAAAGTTTAGTTTCTTTCACTGTTTGAGGGTAAAAAATACTCCAGCAAAACTGGCTGATGATACTAAATCCTGTTTAAAAAGTATAGGAAAGTGGGAAGATGGGCAGATGGGGACTTGAGGGAGTTTTGAGCAAAAAACCAAAGGAATTAGGAACCCTAGGGCCCTAATTCCTGTAGTATATGCCATTGTATCTAACGGGCTTGGAGAGACTCGAACTCCCGACCTTGTGGTCCGTAGCCACACGCTCTAATCCACTAAGCTACAAGCCCTTGTTTTTCTCAACAGTAAACCACTATAGCACAGGTTCATTCAATGACGCAAGAGGGTAAAGAAAAATTATCTCATCTCGACAGCCAAGGCGAGGCCCAGATGGTGGATGTATCGGAGAAAATGCCCACTAAACGCACTGCTATCGCGCTAGGACAAGTGAGAATGCTAAAAACGACTTTTGAAGCCATAGAACAGGGAAATGCGCCTAAAGGGGACGTTTTAGGGACGGCAAGATTAGCGGGAATTATGGCTGCCAAACAAACTTCCTGCTTAATTCCCCTTTGCCATCCCTTACCCCTGCAAAAAATCAATGTTCAGATTATCCCGAAAGCAGAGTTACCCGGTTACGAAATTCGGGCAGAAGTGGTGACAAAATCGGAAACCGGTGTAGAAATGGAAGCTTTAACGGCAGTATCTGTGGCAGCCTTGACTTTGTACGATATGGCTAAAGCGTTAGAAAAATCAATCCTGATTGAAAATATCCATCTGCTGAGTAAAACAGGAGGGAAATCAGATTATCACAACAATCCCCTGTTGCCATGAGTGTGGGGTGTGGGGTGTGGGGTGTGGGGTGTGGGGTTTTACCAATTTTCAGGGAGTCAATTACCTAATTTTCCTCCCAATCACCCCAATCGCTGGCACTTTTTGATTTCAAATTCAGCAGACCCTAAGTAACCCCTTCTAGTTTTTCATCGGTCAATTGATATAATTCCTGTAATTTCTCTAATTTGTCGGGGTCTGCTTGCCAAAAACCGCGACCCTGTGCTTCTAACATTCTACCGACAATATTACGGAAAGCTTCGGGATTAGCTTGACGCAATTTTTCCGCCATTTCTGCATCAAAAGCGTAGGTATCGGCTGCCTGATCATACACCCAATCGTCACTAAAATTAGCCGTACCGCCCCAACCAATTAAAGCGGTCATTCTTTGGGAGATTTCGTAGGCCCCACCGGAACCTTGATTAACCATGGCCTTGGCCCATTTAGGATTGAGTAATTTACTGCGGTATTCTAAGCGCAAAACCTCCTCTAATTGGCGGGGAGTTGTATCATTGGAAAAACTCTCGACAAAACTTGTCATTACCCGTTTACCGCTTTGTTTTTCTGCGGCTAATTTTAATCCTCCCGTGTTGCCGTAGTATTCCTGAATATCGGTTAAACCGTATTCTACCGAGTCAATTTCTTGGATAATACTTTCACTGGTTTTTAATAACTGTTGTAGCACTTCTGGCCGCGCTTGTCCCTTATCTTGACGACCATAACTAAAAACATTACGCTTTTCCCAAGTTTTCGCTAATTCGTTGTCATTGTCCCAATTTCCCTCCACTACTTGGTCATTAACTAAAGAGCCAAAATCTCCAGCAGGATTGGAAAATAAACGAGCGCTGGCATTGTCAATTCCTTGACTTTTTAAGGCTAAATAGTGCTTACGGATATAATTATCATTTTCCGATTCTTCTATCTCAGCTGCCCGCTGCATTAAATCATCTAATAACTCGATAATATTGATAAAAGTATCCCGAAAAATTCCCGATAAATTAGCCAGAATATCGATGCGCGGGTGTCCAATTTCTTCTAGGGGTTTTAATTCATACCTGACAATTCTTCCCGTCCCCTCTTTCACCGGTTCCGCACCGACTAATTCTAAGAGAATACCTAGGGATTCACCCTTAGTTTTAATCACATCTAATCCCCAGAGTAAAACCGCTACAGTTTCGGGATATTTTCCTTTTTCGGTTAAGTTTTGTTCTAGCAGTTTTTTGGCGATTTCTCGTCCGCGGGTGTAGGCTGCCGGGGAAGGCATCCGGTAGGGATCTAAAGCGTGTATATTGCGTCCTGTGGGCAAAACTCCCGCACCATCTCGGAGTAAATCACCCCCCGGTGCTGGGGGTACATATTCCCCATTTAATCCCCGCAAAAGATTAGTTAGTTCCTCGCTATTTTGTCCTAATAAATTTTTAATAGCAATGCCTTCTTTAACCTTTTCATTGGTTGCTTCTTCAGCGATAATTTGCTGAAATTCTCGCTCAGATAAATCGGTAAAATAAGCATCAAGATAACCTTTTAATTCTTCCTGATTGGGAGCAGTTCCTAGGGTGTGTAAACCTGAAGAAAATAGTCTTTGTTCGACGATTTGTAGGTAACTATACACCTTGACAAAATAATCGGTTAGTGCATAGCGACTAAATAATTTGGCATTTTCTAAAGTGAATTCTATTCCCTGTTTTTCTGCTTCCAGAAAAGGACAGTCTTTAGAGATACCTGTATCAATAATTTTTTGGAGGATACTATCTCTTAAAGCGTAATTTTTCTCAGGATTTTCTCGAAATTCTGCAATCAAATCTCGCAGAATCATCAATTCTTTATATAATCCCGCTCGTCCGTAGGGTGGCACATTATGGGAAATTAACACCCCATAACCGCGACGTTTAGCTAGGATAGATTCCGAGGGATTATTAGCGGCATAAATATATAAATTCGGTAAATCTCCTAATAAAATATCTGACCAAGAATAACCGGTATTTCCTAGGGGTGAACCGGGCAACCATTCAACAGTTCCGTGCATACCAAAATGAATGATCGCATCGGTCTTAAAATCTTTTTGTAACCACTGATAAAAGGCTGCATACTGAGGGTGAGGAGTTAAATCTTTTTCAAACATTAACCGCATCGGATCCCCAGCAATTCCTAAAGGTGGTTGCACTCCAATCCAGACATTACCTAACTCAATCCCCCCTAAATGATACTGGTTGCCAACAGTTTTTATCCCCGCATCTTTCAGAGATTTCCAGTGTTTTTCGATGCGGGAGGTTAACAGATAACCTAGCCAATTTTCTAAAGTTTCTATCGATAAACGATTTTGTTTAGAGAGATTTTCATCATCGGCAAATTTAACTTTTTGAATAATTTCTTCCCCGTCTTCGGGAATCGTTCCCACATTATAACCCTGCGCTTGTAAAGCTTGTAAAAACTTAACTAAACTCCGGGGAACATTTAATAAAGCTGCCGTACCAACTGCCCCATAACCCGGGGGAAATCCATAGAGAATGATGGCTATTTTGCGTTCTTGCGGAGGGGTTTTATGTAACTTAATCCAACTATGCAAACGTCCAGTTAAACGCTGTAATCTTTCGGGAATTAAATAGATAGTTTCCCCCACTAATCCCCCCAGAGGAATCGTATCAATTGCTCCATCTAATTCTGGTAAAGCGTATAGAACCACACTCTGTAAACCACCGATTCCCTGTCTTGTCCAAGAATAAATATCTTGAATTAATAAAGGGGCAGCGATAAGATAAGGAATATTTTTAGCGGACAGAATTCGTTTAGCCACTTCTACCTGTCTTCCTGCTTCCATAGAACCCGCAGGACCCCCCACCAAAGGAAAGCCAATCGTCGAAACAATTGCATCTACTGTCACCGCATCTTTACTTAAAGAAGGAGTTTCAATGATTCCTTTTTTTCTTTGCTGAATTTCGTAGTCTGTGGTTAACCAATCCCGAACAATTGTATGGCCTTCCACTCCGTTAATAAACACGGGTAAGGGAATTAAATTAGCCGTTTCAAAATGGCGGATTAATTGATTAATATAGGGCAGTTTACTGATAACGTGCTTCCGATAAAGCAGCAGGGCAACCACTGGTTTATCAAGAGATTTATTTTTTTCATACCAAGCCAAATATTCTTGGGGAGTGAGAAAATAACCGTTATAATCGGGGTGTAATAGTCCCTTATTGGGAGTTTCGATAACTTCGGGTATTTCCCGTACTTTTAATCCTAGATATTTTTGGGCAATTACCCAACACATAGCGGCAACATTTTCCGTTCCTCCCGCATTCCAATAACCGTAAATAATTAACCAATTACGCAAATCTTGAACTTTTTTAGCGGGAATAAATTTCAGTAGTTTCGGACCGGTTTTGAGGAAACTGAGATAACCGGCTAACTTATCTTCTTCCTTGCCACTGGAAAATTTACTCAAGATAAATTGAATTGGTTTTGGCATTCCTTTTGGTTTATCCCCGATGGCAAATTCTCCCAAACGGGTTAAACTCATTAACTCTAAAGCAGACTCAAAAACTAAGCGAATCGGAATCTGTGCTGCTCGTTGCCGCAGCCAAGTAACTTGATCGTAATCGAAGATCAAACTAGCAAAAAAAACGTCGGCAGTGGCTAAAGCTTGCTCGACTATTTCCGGTTCGCTAGTTAAGGATTTATCGCTAAATACTTTTACCTCTAAATCGGGACATTTAGAACTAGCCAACAGGCCCGATTGCCGATACAAATTACTGTTAAAGGTTTCAAAGCCAACAATTAAAACAATGCTTTTCATAAGAATATATTTTTATACTAAATCCGGTTATTAAAAACTGATTATTTATTCCCCCTTTTGCATGAGTGCCTCTCCTGATATGTAGCCTGATTTAGTATTAGACCAATCAGGGTGGGTTATCCTGATTGAAAACACCCCCTGAAATGATCATCGAAAATTTTGGGTCTGAAACCCCGTCGTTCTACGACGGCTTTACTGTTAAATATTAACACATTTACGAAATATATGCTAAAATGC